>NZ_JBPEHH010000094.1:0-14330 GCF_054177595.1 Haladaptatus ordinarius
TCCGAGTCCGAAAGAGCACCGTCTGGCTGAGGGATATTGAACACATTCACTCAACCAGACATCTTCCTAATTAGACTAACGCTTTAGCTTCAGTTCTCAC
Organism: Haladaptatus ordinarius; assembly: GCF_054177595.1. NCBI lineage: Archaea > Methanobacteriati > Methanobacteriota > Halobacteria > Halobacteriales > Haladaptataceae > Haladaptatus > Haladaptatus ordinarius. Next base: position 101 of record NZ_JBPEHH010000094.1, read on the forward strand.
ATCGGTTGGGAAGTACCGAGTATGACAAGCACGGTGAGACTGTATACTATCATGAAACACCGCGTCTTGAACAGTATCTCACCCTCGCCGAAGAAACCGGAGCAGGGGACTGATGCGATATGAAAGACCAGCACGCCGAAAATGCAGACATTGAACTCATGGACGAGTGTGCCAGCTGTGGCAGATCAGTACTCGCAATTTATCTTGAGGAGAATGTCTGTCAGAAATGTCGAGGAGATTGACGCCGATTGGTCGTCGGAATTGCCGCGTTGTTGGTAGCAACTAGCATATCCCACCAGAAATCCGTCACTCGAGATCGGGTATCCTCACATCTCCTTAGTGCAACATGGAGCAGTGAGACAACTGAACCCCAACCAATTCACTCTTCATGAGTAAGTCGGTCAAATTTACAGTCGCCTAAAATCAGAAGTGAACCCGGCAACTTGCCATGTCCGAGAAGCACTAAATCCGTTACTACCGCTGAAGAACGCTTTTCACTGCCAAATTTCATACGATGAGGAGCTATGTCTTGAGGACGCTACCATCTACGATTTTGTTTCTTCCTTATTCCATCGAGTTATAGACGGCATGGTGCTTCGCAGGATAGTCAATTTGCAGTAGATATCGGACACTTATAGCACATATTCCTTGACCGAGAAACAGCAAAGCGAGCAACTCAATGGGCACACGATAGACGGTTACTAATTGTATGGTAGATATACTGATAAATACAATTCCGATCGTAATCCATGCAATCATTTTTATAGTCTGACCAGTCAGCATCAATTCGACGAACCTCGATGACTTTGACCGTACGGGTGATTCCTCCCACTCTTCGTGACCGGACTCTTGTACTGACATCCTCATAGTGCTATACGGTATCACACTATATGAAATTCGGCAATGTATCCATGCTCAAAACATGAGTGTGAGCTTCGATGTAGACGGAGGGAAAGCGGTTTGCGTGTGATGGCACTATGGTGAGCTATGGCGACTGCGTGGGCGCAGTGGGAGCACGTCACGAAGGTCGACCCAGACAAAGCACTTCCCAATGGAGATTCCTACGCTGGCATTGCCGACACAGGAACAGATGCACTCATTCTCGGTGGTACCACGAACGTCACAGAGTCCAGTGTTCAGTCAATTCTCGATGCACTCGTCTCCGTCGAGATTCCCGTCTTTGTCGAACCAACCTACCACCCGACTAAGTTTCATCATGATGCTCTTACTGGGTATCTGATGTGAGTCAATGGGACTGTCTATGAGAGCGAGAGTGATTGTGGAAAGAGAGAGTGTCTCCCGGTAGTGGACAGCTGGTTTACTCCGGAAATATGGTGTGGTTTACCAGGAGTGGACTGTCATGCTAGCAAAAGTCGATTGTCTGTGATGTTGAACTTCACTTGAAAAACGGGATGGCTGAGGTTATGGTGGGCACCCTGTTTCTGCCGGCCGACTGTCCACTGGGTGAGAGAGTTTGTAGATAGGAGAAGAATCACCGAGAGCAGAGTATGCAGGCGACATTGTCTGCGACACTACCCTTATTACTCTCTATTACATACTGTTACGTATGCCCGTCGACTTCGAGAGCTACCACCCAACAGAGCTACCGAATGAAAACACAAACGGACGGTACATCCTCGAGTTCCTTGCCGACAATCCAGACTTGGGATACCGTGCTGGTGAATTAGCCAAGGAACTCAATATCCCCCGTGGAAGTGTTGGAACCACACTGAGTCGACTTGAAACACGAGGACTCGTCCGGCATAAGGGTGAGTACTGGGCAATCAACCCGGAAGCGTACGATGCTCACACGGCGAGCCTCATCGGATTAGAGACGGTTGCGATGCAGTTCGAGGGCGACTATTACGACGAGAATCCGGACTGGGACGATGATCTTCCGGATCTTGACGAGCAGGAACAAGAGAGCGCTTCGACGGAGGAGGAGTGATGTATGACCGTGGTGCCGTGGTCGTTGCTTCTGACCCGTTTGGAAATACACCGCGACGGCCGTATTTAATTATCAGCGGTCAGGACCATCCGTTTGCCGGGCAACAGTACATCGCGCTTGGGATTACGACGAAAGAGTATCCTGAAGGGCTCTCGCTGGCGAACACATTTGAGACGGGGACATTGAATCGAGAATCGTTTGTCTCCCCGTGGGCCGTCGTTTCGCTCATGGACATCGATATTGACCGTGCAGTTGCCCGACTTAATGAGGAGTTTGTGGACACCGCGGTCGAAACGATGACACAGTACGTTTTCGCGTAATAGTCACGGTCCTTTGCTGAGTGGCACTCGTCGCCGGAGCGGGCATCATTTGTTAGTATGAGCTACTAACAAATGATTGCTCTACAACTATAACTCGAACAGAAGCGATAGAAATGGCTCACGCAGAACGCAATGAGGCCGCGAGAATCTTCCTCATATCTACTGCCTGTCGCGAGAACTACTTAAAGCGAGTGCGGTCAGTGGTCGTTGTTCCTCTCGACGTGAATCGACCCACCGCACGTGCTACAGCTGTACTGCTCCGGGTTGCGGACGGTTTTCGAGCGTCGATACCGAGCAATCCGACCGCCGCAGTCCTCACAGACAAGCCACCAGTTGGGTGCAGTGAAGCGTTCGCAGTGTTTCGAAGTGTCGAGGCAGTCTGTCCACCGGGTGAACGTTGCGCCGTGATCTGCCTCGCCGAACTCGTGGTACTGCCAGGCGTGAATGAGTTCGTGGCGCACGGTCGCACTGAATTGCTCCCAGCCGTGGTGCTCGTAGGCTGTCCAGGTTAGTGCAATCGCGATTGTCTCTGTTGCAGGGTCGTACTTCGTGACGCCTGCCTGTCGTTGCGCTCGATGTGAAATCTCACAATCGATCGTTTCGACCGGCAGCTCTGGGTAGTGCTCGGCGGCGACGTTCGTTGCGTGTTGCTGTGCTCGGTTGAGCAGGGCCGTCGGTGTCTCAGGGGTATCGTCGGTCGCAGCTTTCGCGCTTTCCGTCAGCGTTCGCTGGTCGGTGATCTCTGAGACCGTCACTTGTCGTGTCATGGATAAAAAGGGCTAAAGCGGTGGTCAGTTCGGCAGTTCTTTGCGCCCCGCTCTCACGCCCGGCCAGCACGGGAAGTCACCGAGACCGTCACAGTCGCAGTCTTCAGGTTCGGTATCGTCTTCGTTGTCGTCCTCGGACGGGAATGCGTCGAGCGTCCCGTCGTCGGTTGCGTTTTCGACGGCGGCCATGTGTTTGCAGAAGGCGTTGCGGTAGACGTGGTGCGGACTCGTGCAGGCCATCAGTTCTTCGGTCAACTAGGAATCCCGCCGATCTCGATGAACAACCGCGACCAGACAGGTGAGTAATCAAGTGTCATCATAGAATACCAACATCCTCAGGGACAACCGTGAGTCCGAGGGTTCGAAAATCGCTGTCGAAGGCAAATACATGGGTAACATCACGCTCATCCGCCAGCACACCAGTCAGATGATCAACAAAGGAAATTTGCTGATCATCATACCGACCAAATTCTGCACACGTGTTAGCGAACGCTGCTGGACCAGGATAGAGAATTGTCAAATTTGGCGAGTCACGAATGCGTTGAATTCCCTCAACAGCTGCGGCGTGGCCTAGTTTCCGAAGCATTAGGGTTGCAAGTTCGCCGACTGCGAAGCTACTAATATAGAGTGGCCGGTACGGAGCTTCACCAGTTCGAATCTTCTGCATGACGACGCGAGCAACATCATGTCGTTTATCATTTGGATTGAAGACGGCAAAGAGTGCGCCGGTATCAACAAAGAGAGAACGAGCACTGTCAGCGGTAGATGTATTTGTCGGCATTATTCGTCGTCAGAATTCGCTTCGATTGGACCATAGAGATATTCGTCGACGTTTGCGGCATCTGTCGGTTCCTCACTCGCAAATGTTGGTGGCTCCGCAAATAGTGGATCATCGGGATCGAATTCGGTTGCTGCTTGAGCGTCATCCGCCTGCCACCATAGGACGGTCCGTCCTGATTTGCGTCGATGGATACGTCCTTGTTCATGTAACTGACCGAGTTTTTGTCGGGCAGCCTCCGTTGAACAGTCAAGAACGTCGGCAACGTCGCGCGAAGTGATTGTCGGCCCCTCGATTTGATCGAAGACACGGAGCACGCGCTCAAGCGTGATTGTTTCGGCATAGTGGCCGGAGTCTGTGCGTGATTGGTCGCTCATATTCGGTTGATAGTGCTCCTATTGCCTTAACCGTATTGGAATACGCAAATGGTAGTTGAAGCGGTGGTTAGTTCGGCAGTTCTTTTCGCCCCGTCCTCACGCATGGCCATCACGGAAAGCCATCGAGGCCATCACAGTCGTAGCCTTCGGATTCAGTATCGGCTTCGTCGTCCTCCGATGGGAACGCATCGAGCGTTCCGTCGTCGGTTGCGGTTTCGACGGCGGCCATGTGTTTGCAGAATGCGTTCCGGTGAACGTGATGCGGACTCGTGCAGGCCATCAGTTCTTCAGTTACCCCGTCGATGGAGACGGTGTATTGATGATTAGCGGGATTCTCATGGCTCTCGTTGGTGACTTCAACGAGTCCGGGGGCATCGACGTCGAAGGCAAATTGTTCCCAGTGTACGCGTTTCTGTGCCGTCTCGGCAGCTTCACGGGCTTCGACTGCAGTGGAATTAGCCACCGTCGCCCTCTCCTCTACAACTAATAACATAGGAACCAACCGCTAGTTGATGCGTGTCGCAGCATTCACTGATTTGACCGGACTGGATGGTGTCTCGATTATCGATCAACCAACACCTGAACCCGATAGAGGCGAGGCTGTGGTTGCAGTTGAGGCGTGTTCGATCAACCGTCACGACCTCTGGATTCTCGAAGGGGACTCCGCGATGGTGGACACGGACGATCTGCCGTTCATTAGTGGTCTTGATCTCGCTGGAACTGTCCAAGACATCGGCGAGGATGTCACTGAGGTCAAGCCGGGTGATCGTGTGGTACTCTGCCCGAACGAAACCTGCGGGGTATGTCGGTATTGTCGGGAGGGCCCAGAAAATCTTTGCGAGAATTTCTCTCTCTACCACGGTGGCCTTGCCGAAACCGCTCGGGTTCAAGTCGACCGCCTCGTCCCGCTTCCTGACGACGTGGGGATGGTCGAAGCGGCTGCTCTCCCAACGGCCTACATGACCGCGTACCACATGCTTCGCCGAGTAGAAAACGGACCGACTGACCTCGTGTTCATCCCAGGTGCAACCGGCGGCGTAGGTGTTGCCGGTGTGCAACTCGCGGCGATCCATGGTGCTCACAGTATTGGGACGTCTTCCTCCCAAGAGAAACTCAGCCATCTCGAATCGCTCGGCCTTGACTACGCTATCGAGAGCACCGAACCGGACGAGATTCGGGATGCAGTCACCGATATCGGCTCGGTTGATGGGGTACTCAATCACCTCGGTGGCGCGTATACTCAGCTTGGGTTGGACGTCTTGCGGCGCGGTGGTCGGATGGCGGTTTGTGGGCGAACAGCTGGTAGTAAGTCCGAGATCGATATCCCTGATCTTTTCCTCGGTCATAAACGCGTCATCGGGAGTACAATGGGGACGCAGGGCGATTTGGAGACACTGGTTGGACTTGTCGCCGATGGTGCGCTCACGCCGGAGGTTGACAAAACATACCCACTTGAAAAGACTGACGCAGCGTTCGCGGCGATGCAGGATCGTGAAAGCGTCGGAAAGCTCGTCGTCACACCCTAGTCGTTTCCAGCAGCTATCCTGTTCAATGGTTTATTACCTCACGAGAGCACTGGGGTCACGTCTAGAGGTGAAATAACCAAGAACAATTGTCTCTCGGATAACGAGCAATCGTCTGCATTTTTCGGGGAATTGTTTATTATGTTCTTGCAGGTACCTGCCGGTATACTGGGAATTTCCACAGGGAACATCATGGAACATATCGAAGGAGAAAGACAAACGCCGGCGTATGATCCGGAGCGAGCGGTCACGCTTGTCCACAACCATTCAGACCCGATGGCTATCGTGGATGGTATCGATCGCGTGATAGTCATCGAAAAGAAAGACAACCAGTACCTCATCGATTACTTGGGATTCATGTCGGGCTTTCTCAGAATCACGCACGAGGGAGTAGCCGAACTGGGAGAGTTACTGCTTGGCCTCGCCATCGATATGATGCAGGCGAGACGACGATCGCAACGAGGCGGTCAGGATGATTGTCCGTCGAGCCGACGACGCCTGCATACGCCCCCGTAACCGACCCCATTTCGCTTGCTAGTTGGTATTCGTCGGTGTCCTCGGTTTCACAAACAACATAGAGTACGTCATCGCGTTCGGTCACCGAGTAGAATGTGATTCCCTCCGAGATGAGTGTTGTCTTGACCGCCCTAGCCGTGACATCCGACTCGCGAGCTTGCTGGGTCCGAGTCGTCGTTGCTTACATCGTTGTTGTATCCGCGGTCGTGGTCGCCACCACCGTCGTGATTTGCTGTGGTGTCATCGTGGTGCCGATCGCCTCCGCTGATGCTCAGGAGTTGGGTTACTCGGAAGCGGAACTCGATGAGATGGAAGCGGCAGGTGTTTTTGGAAAATCCGACACGAAGGAGCAAGGGTAACTGACGAGCAGAAGATCTCAGTGGCGCGTATGAACCCCTTAATGGGATATGTCGGTTGATGCACGATTGAAATTGTTGAAGATTGAATTGACTGATTTATTATCTTTATCGACTCAGGTGAATTGCTCTATAGGTACACGACGTGAATCCGGAAATATCGAACAGGCGTATTAGCAGGATTACTTGTCAGGAATCAGTCATCAACGTACATCGTTAACGTACAGGGTATCGAGAATGTACTCATCGATGGCTCTGCGTGTTTCTGCAGGGGCATCATCGTGTCCAAGGGAAATTCGCCGTTCGCGACCGACGTGAATCACGTCCGTGACGAGTTGACCCATGAGATTGGCGTCGACATCACGGAATGTACCTGTTTCAATCCCTTCCTCGATGACTTCGATGATGCTTCCCCGGATCTGATCGTAGTGCTTGTCGAGGGCTTCTCTGTGCTGATCGTCGTTTTGGGCGTGCGCAAACAGTTCGTGGTATACTTTCATGCGATCCCAATGGGTGAATTCGTCGAATTCTGGTCCGAACAGACATTGGTCGATACGTGCATCGAGTTCCGTCCGCGGATCAGCATCCGCTTTGACTTCGACGCTCCCCTCGTACTGCTCAATGATATAGTCTAAAAAGGAGGACATCAGATCGTACTTCCCATCGAAGTGATAGTGAATCACCTGCCGGGTCAATTCCATCTCTTCACCGATGTCACGCATCCTGAGATCTTTGTATCCGTACTTACTCAACGCACGGAACGTTGCCTCCATGATTACTTCTCGAGTGTCTTTGGAGGCGACTTTCTCGTCGGATTCGCTCATATCATTGCTCTGTCGGAGACACATATAATCTAATTGCCTCCATACTCCCATACCACTTCTTTTACCAGTCAGAAAATTTTTTACCTCTTGGTAAGACCGTATACCTGTGTATGACACAAACAATCATACAGAACGGAACGGTCGTTTCTCTGGACCCAGAGATAGGGGAATTGGACGAAGCAGACATCCTCGTTGAAGACGGGGAAATCGTCGAAATCGGCCATGGCCTCACTGCGTCGAACGCTGACGTAATCGACGCATCGAATCACATCGTCCTGCCGGGCTTCGTCGACTCGCACATTCATATCGCACAGACCCAGGTCAGGGGCATCGCCGGGGACTGGTCGCTCATGGGTGAATACTTCGAGCACATGCTCGGCAATATCACCGGGCTCTACCGGCCCGAAGACATGTACCTCGGCGGCCTCTTCGGCGCGCTGGAGAAGCTCCATACGGGAACGACCACGGCCCTGGACTGGTCTTACCCCAACACGCTCGAACACGGCGAACGGGCCGTCGACGCGCTCAAGGATGCTGGACTGCGTGCGGTGTACACCTACGGTCCACCCGGTGACGACGCGGCGAAGTGGTGGTACGAGAGCGACGTCGGCCTCCCCGAGCAGAACATCCGCGAGCTCTACGACGAGAAGATCCGCGACGACAACATGCTCAGTCTGGCGCTCGGGCTCCGGGGACCCGACTTCTGTACCGATGAGATCTCCCGCAGCGACATGGGACTGGCGCGAGAGCTGGAGGCTCTCGCGACGATCCACATGGGCGCTGACCAGTGGACCTCCTCGATGTACAACGACGACTACCAGGGCTTCGGCGCCATCCACGACATGCTCGGACCGGATGTCAACATCGCCCACGGTAACCACTTCACGCAGGAGGACATCCAGCACGCGGTCGACGCAGGCGCGTCCTTTTCGTCGACACCGGAGGTGGAGATGCAGATGGGCCACGGCATCCCCGTCACCGGGAAAGTGCTCGAAGCGGGTGGCCGCCCGACATGGGGCGTCGACGTCTGTTCCAACATCAGCGGTGACATGGGGAGCCAGATGCGAATCGGCCTCCAAGTCCAGCGGATGTTCGACAACCAGCCGCTCCTCGAGGACGGAGAAGAGGTGATGAGCGTGAATCTCACCGCCCGCGACACCCTCGAGATGGCGACCATCGAGGGAGCTCGGGCCCTGAATATGGAGGACGAAATCGGGACGCTCACTACCGGGAAGCGGGCGGACATCATCATGGTCGACGCCAGTGATTTCATGACCGCCCCCTCTCACTCGCCCGTTCAGACCGTCGTGTTCCAGGCTGATCCGTCGCACATCGACACGGTCCTCGTTGACGGAGAGGTCGTCAAGGCCAACGGCGAGCTACGCAATCCGAAGGTGAACGAGGAGTTCGACCGGTTCGTCGAGTCCGGTTACCACCTCGTGGAGGAGGCCGGAATCGACCTGTAACGCGACGGCCACCCCCGTTCCGTCGTGACTATCTTTGGACCAACCACAGTTTAGACCAACCACAGACACAATACAGATATGCGAATCGGACAATACAGCGTGGACAGCACAGAAGCACCGTGGACAGGTATACGACTCGATGACGAGACAGTGATCAACCTCCCTGAGGCAGGGGCCGGGGCCGGTGTCGACCTCCCCGACTCAAGCACCGAACTGCTAGCCAGTTGGGAGTGGCAGAAGAAGGCGGAACTCGCCGTCGAGTTCTCTCAAGAGACCGGCAGCGGTCGGTACGACGCGGAGCGAGTCGATCGACATGCGCCGATTACGAACCCCGAGAAAGTCGTTTGCGTGGGGTTGAATTACCGAGATCACGCCGAAGAAGGTGGTAACGAAATTTCTGAGACGCCGGTCCTCTTCTCTAAATTCCCCACAAGCGTCACGGGACCGGACAGCACCATCACGTGGAATCCCGACCTCACCGAGAAAGTCGATTACGAGGCCGAGTTGGTCGTCGTCATCGGAAGTGAGGCACGACGCGTCGAAGCGGACGAGGCACTCGACCACGTCGCGGGCTACCTCGTCGGAAACGACGTCTCGGCCCGCGACCTCCAGCACGGTGACGGCCAGTGGGTTCGGGGGAAGAGCCTCGATTCCTTTGCTCCAATCGGCCCAGAATTGGTCACAGCCGACGAGGTATCGGACCCGCACGACCTCGACATCTGGGCAGAGGTCGACGGCGAGCGGCTACAGGACTCTTCGACATCGAACCTCATCTTCGGCGTCGACGAACTCGTCTCGTTCTGTAGCCAGGCATTCACGCTCAAACCGGGCGACCTGCTATTCACCGGCACGCCACCCGGCGTCGGTGTCTATCGAGAGCCACCCGTGCTGCTGGACGACGGTGACAGCGTCACCATCGGCATCGAGGAACTCGGAGAGCTGACGAACGACTGTGCGTTCGAGTAGGCGAGAAAATCCCTACTCGGAGAATCCATACACCTCTCGGGGATTATCGAGGACGACCTGCCGAATCGACTCGGGGTCGATACCGTAGCGGTACAGTTCGAAGATTGCTCGCTTGATAGCGTCGGGATCGGTCCGGAGGACGTTCGCACAATCGGTGTCGATCATGATCCGCTCCGGTCCGTACTCGTCGATCGCGTCCGCGACAGTCTCGGCATCGATGCCAATCAGCCACGAGTGACCGATAGTATAGCTGAGATAGCAGTTCGTTTCCTCCATCAAGTACTCCGTGTTGTTTTCGTCGGCATGGGAGGCAACGACCTGCGTCTCGTTTAGCCCGGCGTCGCGTGCCGCCTGGACGTCGAGTTTTACGGACTCTAAGGCCGGATTCTCTCCTTCGAGTACCGGTGACTGGCCGAGCGCCGTGTTCTTCTCGTATCCCGGCGTCCCTAGCTCGGGGCGGTAGCTACGGCCGTCGCTCGCCGACGTGTTCGGGGTGTGAAGGATGACCGGAAGATCACGCGCGGCCGCGAGTTCCATCTGGCCTTGTACGATGGCGCGCTGTTCGTCCACGTCCCACGCCGCAACGTGCTGTGACGGCGTCACCCCGGTTTCACCGACCGCGACGACCTCGTCCAGTTCGCAGTAGTCGGCCATTGCGTCGAGTAGCTCGTCGGGATTTTCGATACGGACGCCGGTGTGGATACCGAGTCCGAGCCGTGCTTCGAAGAAGTGACTACGCTCGATGGCCGCTCGTCGGTTGATCGCGTCGTCCCAGAGGTATCGAACGTCCTCGGCCCGCACCGGTTTGTACGGCGTCCAGTGATACCCCGAGGAGACCATGACCATCCCCTCACAGCCGGAGAGAGCGTATCGCTCGCGGTCGTTCCACGAGAGCGTGTGGGCGTGGTTATGGCCGTCGATCCACGGGAGGTTGAGCAGCTCGGTCGGGAAGGAGTGTGGTTCATCGTTCAAGTACGCTGCGTCGGTCGGTCGCTTCGTCGGTGGTGTCGAGTTCATGACATCTGGTGACTATTGCTCACTTGGTTACGGGCACCGCTGTCTCTCATTCCCCTTGAAGGGCCTGCCACTTAGCGTTTTACAGCTTGGTAAAACTTTATTATGTGCTACGTTTTCACACCCCATATGACGCTGCTGATCGGGACGGACGACGGATTGTTTCGCGTAGCCGAAATCCCGTTCGAGAAGGAAGACGCAGAGCGGGTCTTAGACTGCGGTGTCGTAACCGCCGTAAAGACGTTCGACCACCATCGAGGCGTCTTCGTGGCATCCTCCGAAGGGGCATTCCGTTCCACGGACGAGGGGGAAACCTGGACGGATTTGGGCGTGCCACTCGGCGACCGGTTCTGGCACGCCGGCCAGAGCGAGGTCTGGTCGATCCTCGGAACGGCGGACGGCGCGCTGTATGCCGGGACAAACGACCCCTACCTCTACCGGTCGGTCGACGACGGCGAAACGTGGTCTGAGCAGAAGGGATTTCGTGACCTTCCCTCCCGAGGCCACTGGGAGTCCCCCATCGACCCGCACTACGCACGTTTGCGTGCGCTTGAGTCCGTTCCAGGACGCCCGGAGCGTCTAATCGCTGGCGTCGAGGCCGGTGGCATCCATCTTAGCAACGACGGTGGACAAACGTGGATCGACCGCCGGAACACCATCGTCGACGACATCCATCAGATTCTCCCCATCTCTGAGGACGTGTGGCTCGCGGTAACCGGCTACCTCGACCATAACCTAGAGAATCTAGGGCTCGGCCACGCGGTCGGCGAAGGAGGACTCTACCGAACAGTCGATGCTGGCGACTCGTGGACGCGTCTCGACCGCGGAAACGATTTCTCGTACATCCGACGGGTCTTCATCCACGACGGCACCGTGTTCTTTTGCGGAGGTGAGGAAGCCCCGCCAGCGTGGGTCAACGACGAACACGAGGCAGCCCTCTTCGAGTCGACGAACTTCGGTCGCGATTTCGAGCGCGTATCCTACCCAGGAGAACCCCACGAGGTCATCGAAACGTGGGATGTCTATGAGGGTGATGTCATCTGCGGGTCGGGACTGTTCGACGTGCCCGACACGCGTGACGATGTTGAGGGGAGCATCATGCGTCGAGATGGCGACGGCACTTACCACAGCGTCGGTCATCTGTCGTCGAACGTGAGCCGTATCAAAGTCCTATGATCGGAAGGTATGACCAAACGGAGCAGTCAGTAGAACAGATCGCGAACACACTATCCTCTAAACACACACCACCGATCCAATGACATCAAACGAACCACCGTCTGCGCTGGGGAGATTCCTGTTCAGCGGGATTCTGGCGTATATGGCGGTTGATGGTTTCAAGAACAACGAGAAACGAGTTGAAATCGCAAAGGAAAGCGGCGTCCCCGTTCCAGAACTCCTCGTCCCATTGGTCACAGGGATGCTCTTCGTGGCTAATATAGGAATCGTCCTCTGGAAGTACCCGCGAGCCTCCGCCGGTGCCCTCATTGTATTCTTCCTCGGGACGACGCCCGTTATCCACAATTTCTGGACGATGGATGGCAAGGAGCGGCAGGGAAACAAGATCAACTTCCTGAAGAACTGCGCGCTGCTCGGGTGCAGCATTATCCTCCTGGACGCGGCGGCACGGGAAGACGACTAATGTACTACTCGACATACCACCCCAGCGGTTGCTCGTGTCTGTATGAATCTGCGTATGACTGAGTCCAAGACGGGGTTCGACTGAGGTTTCGCCGTCCGAGAGAAGTTCGCCCAAGATGAAGAATAGTCGTCCCAGAACGTTGATCAACATTTGAGGGTCTCAGTTCGCTCCCAGCCAAGCAAAATGAGTGCGTCTTCGTTATCTCGATGCCAGACCATAACGATGATATCGTCGTCGGGGTCATTTTCGAGGATATTCGCCGGACGGAATGCGGAGATGTCCCGTGACGTTTTGACGTCGATTTTGTAGCCAAACACCTCGAAGTCGTGCCCGGAGAAGCTCTCGGGATTACAGCCCCGGATGGCTTCTTCATTCTCCCACTCCCACATCTCGACAGGAAGGTATTCGCGGCAAAACTGTCCGAATGCGAGTTCGCCAAGATTGAACGTCAATTGGCGTGCCATGGATAAAAGAACTAAGTGGTGGTTAGTTCGGCAATTCCTTCCGTCCCGCTCTCACGCACGGCCAGCACGGGAACCCGTTGAGGCCGTCACAGTCGCAGTCCTCGGGTTCGGTATCGTTATCGTCGTCCTCCGATGAGAATGCCTCAAGCGTCCCGTCGTCGGTTGCGTTTTCGACGGCGGCCATGTGTTTACAGAAGGCGTTGCGGTGGACGTGGTGCGGGCAGGTGCAGGCCATCAGTTCGTCGGTCACGTCGTCGATGGAGACCATCTATTGGTGGGCTGCGGGATTTTCGTGGCTCTCATTGGTGACGTCGATGAGTTCGGGGGTTGTTATCTAGCATATTTTTCAAATTAAATATTAGACATGAAAAGAATCCTTGGGTAGCATTTGTTTCAAAACGCGGTTGTTATTTATTGCTGGCTCTGATGGCGAGTGTGACGACAGTTGAATCACCTTTTGACGAAGGTTTAGAATTAGCATCCAGTGGGTACCGAATTACTGTTGATGAGGGTCGTGATTCTTTTTTTGCGATCTGTATCGAAGAACCGGATAATGAGACGGCGTGGATCATGTCAGATACCGTCCGATCACTGGAGAAGATGCAGTAGACCTTCAAACTCACCCCCAGAGCTATCAATACGTATTGGCGCCTCGAGCAACCGATCAATCACCAGTGCTGTCGTGACGGGGGTGGACGCGGCCAACGTGATGAGGCCCAGAATAGATAGATATCAGATATATATGGGCGCATGGATCGGGTTTCTGTTTCTTTGCGACCGAGCATATATCGTGACTCAAATCGATATTAGCTTGGAGGGGTTCACGTGTTCAACCGAATATTCATTCCAACTGATGGTAGTGAGGCAGTTATGCCAGCTATTGAGACGGCCTTTAAACATTGCAGAAACGTACGATGCTACACTGCATGTTCTCTACGTTGTCGAACCACCGTCTGTTGCTAGTGATGGAGACAGATTCGCGGGTCTGGACAACCTTATTGAGAAGCTTGAGCAAAACGGCCACCACGTAATAGAAGCGGTTGCTGCGCGGGCAAAAGAGAGTAATATCGAAGCCACAACAGCTGTTCGTCGGGGAATTCCCCGCGATGAGATCCTTACGTATGCACCTGAGCACGATATCGATTTGATTGTCTTGAGGGTGTCATAGAACGATTAGCACACCAAAGAGCAGGGTGAACGCTGATGTGGAATGAGTTCAGCGACCCTGCAAGATGATCCTTCGGTAGAGTCCTTCTTCAATGTCGTGGAGAC
>NZ_JBPEHH010000095.1:0-14154 GCF_054177595.1 Haladaptatus ordinarius
AAGGTTCCGAGGCGTCTCAAAACACCACTTACAGGGCTATCTAAACTTCTTGGGCTGGATCCTCAACACCGACGACTGGTTCGAGCAGATCCTAAGTACTGACTTCTACAGATGAGCGTGCTCCTATTTGCGGCCATTGTTCGTAGCTGTTACGCAACCCTATGTATCCCATTGGAGGTAGTCGCCACACCCCAAAGCGAATAGTTAATATTGTATATTGGCTATGTGTGCTATGGGAACACTTGGCAATGAATCGCCGGTCGACGACATCGGGTATCTCTCTCGATCCGAACATCGTATCCCGATGCTCGTTTCGCTGACGGACCGTCCCCGAAGTCGCTCCGAACTCTGTGAGCTGAATGATGTGTCGTCGTCGACAGCCCGACGAACGTTGAGCGAATTCGAAGACCGCACGTGGGTTCGAAAGGAGGGGTACCAGTATGTGGCAACACGGTTGGGAGAGGCCATCGCGGCCGGGATGGAGGGTCTGATAGACCTTTTCGAAACCGAGCGGAAGCTACGTGACATCTGGCACTGGCTTCCAGACGAGGTGATTGAAGTCCCGACCGAGACATGGTCTGAGATGACTGTCACACTTCCGGAGCCCGATTCACCCTACCGTCCTGTGAACCGATTCAAGTCACTTCTCCAGCAGACGAACGAGGTTCGCTATCTTCGACCCGAGGTTGCCTTGATGGAGCCTTGCTTCGACGCGCTCCTCTTGTTGATTGACGCCGGAGTAGACATGACGTTGATCGACCGACCGAGTTGTCATGCATACTTCATCACGACGTATCCCGAGCGCAGTTTAGAGATGGAGAAACGGGACAATTTCACGGTTCTCGAGCATGACGAACTCCCCCAATGTGGAATTGGCCTTTTGGAAACCCGAGTTACCATCAGCTGTTACGAGCAGG
Source organism: Haladaptatus ordinarius (assembly GCF_054177595.1). Lineage (NCBI taxonomy): Archaea > Methanobacteriati > Methanobacteriota > Halobacteria > Halobacteriales > Haladaptataceae > Haladaptatus > Haladaptatus ordinarius. The sequence continues at coordinate 918 of NZ_JBPEHH010000095.1, forward strand.
ACAGTGGGTCTGTCCAGGCATTGATCGACACCGACGTTCCGGCTATCCGCGAGTGGGCAGAATCGACATATGCGTCCTTCGAGATCGACGCGCGACCGGTCAACCCCGAAGCCTACATTGAGTGACGCTCCCGGTCACGTGATTGCGATATCCATCCAGTTGCTCGGTGTCCCCCCTTCTACTTCGCAGGACGGACTGGTTGGGCCATCGACTTCTCGGCAGAGTTCAGTGAGCAACTGTTGACGCGTGTGCAGTGGCTGAAAGAATGGCAGGGTCTGCCGGAATAGCACGAAATAACTACAACGTCTCAGGGGGCGTTGTGCCGCTTATCGGGAGGTACAGCGAAACAATGACTGACGACCGGCAAACAATGCACGGAATCGACCTCGAAACACTCGAAGAGTTCGCCAAACATGCAGCCGAGAATCCTGAAGCCGTCCAGCTTGGCCTCGGGGCGTCCGCGACCTACGAGGGGACGGCCGCTCACAGCCTGGCAAAGATCGATAGCTACGACCTCGGCGGCGAGACCATCGCTCGCGAGACGCGTGAATACACCGTTCCGTACGGCGCCTGGAAGGAGGTGCTGGATGCTGGTGGGTGGGTCGGCGCGACCGATCGAATCGAACCCATCGAAGCAGCACTGTCTGCGCTTGCCGCCTGTATCAATGTCGGCATCACCATCAACGCCGCCGCGAACGGTGTCGACTTCGACCATCTTCGGACGCGCGTCCGGACAGATTTCGATCCAGCGGTCCTCTTTAGTCTCGCTGAACTCAAAGAGGCCGACTCGGTGTACGAGAATCTGACCGCGGAGGTCGAAATTGCTGGGGAGGACATCGACGACGACCTAATCGATGAGTGGGCGCGACGAGCGCCCGTCTACACGCTGCTCTCACTCGCTCAGGACATCCAGCTAAGCATCAAAACACCCGCCGAAGCGACGGGAGACGACTGATTGGTGAACAACAATGAGTGAATCATTAGACACGGACAAACTCGAACGAGAGGTCAAGTCGATGTACCGTGACGTCGCGGAGTTCTCCGACGGGGAGTTCCACTTCGAAATGGGCAGTGATCTGGCCGAGCGACTCGGATATGATCCAGAAACTCTCTCTTACGTTCCCGATCCTGCGATTGATTCGTTCGCCGGTGTGGGATACCACTTTGATCTGGCGGCGATCCAACCCGGTGAGTCCGTACTTGACCTCGGCAGCGGTTCGGGCATGGACCTGTTCGTCGCCGGAATGCACGTCACCGAAACCGGAACGGTTACCGGCGTAGACATGACCGACGAACAGGTCCGAAAGGCCCGAAAATTGGCTGCGGAGAACGGATTTCACAACGTCGATGTGCGACACGGCCACATCGAAGCGCTCCCCTTCGACGATGAGTCGTTCGACGTGGTCGTCTCCAACGGCGTGATCAACCTCTCCGCAGAGAAGGGACGGGTGTTCGGGGAAGCGTATCGCGTGCTCAACCCCGGTGGTCGACTCGCACTCTCGGACATCATCAGCGAGTCACAGATGCCGGAGAGCATCAAGAACAACGAGGACCTGTGGGCGGCCTGTATCGGTGGGGCCGAGCAGGTCAACCGCTACACGGCGCTCATCGAACAGGCCGGCTTCGAAGTGACCGACGTCCGGGACAACACCCAGTATGAATTCATCTCGGATCAGGCCGTGAATGCATGTCAGACGTACGGCGTGAAGAGCATCTCGCTCGGCGCCAGGAAGTGAGTAACATGGGAACCGACACTCAAGCGGATCCGATAAACGAAGAGAAACTGAGCGAACTCGTGGAGACGTCCCTCGTCGATCTCGGTGCAACGGTCCATGCCGCACTCGCCGTCATCGGTGACGAGCTCGGGCTTTACGCGACACTTGATGACGCGGGGCCGCTCACGTCAGCTGAACTCGCTGAAAAAACCGAAACCGTCGAGCGTTACGTTCGTGAGTGGTTGCGCTCGCAGGCCGCCGGCGGGTACGTGACCTACGACCCTGAGACTGACCGATACTACCTCACCCCGGAGCAGGCGCACATCTTGGCCAACGAGGAGAGCCCCGTGTTCATGCCCGGTGCGTTCCAGCTGGTCGGGTCAGTGGCCAAGATAGGTCCCGAACTCCGGGAGGCTTTCCGAACGGGCGAGGGCATCGGCTGGCACGAACATGACGAGGATGTGTTCCATGGTACGGAACGCTTCTTCGGGCCATCCTACGGAGCGTTCCTACTCGACTGGATCGCAGCGCTCGATGGCATTGATGCTAGGCTGAAATCAGGCGGGCGGATCGTCGACGTGGGGTGTGGTCACGGCGCGCCGACGATCCGTATGGCCGAAGCGTACCCCAACTCGACGGTCGTCGGCGTCGACTACCACGAGGAATCAATCGAGGTGGCGCGCGAGCGGGCGGAAACGGCGGGCGTGGCCGACCGCGTTAGCTTCGAAGTGGCGACCGCGAGGGAGTACATCGGCTCCGACTACGACCTCGTTACGATGTTCAACTGCTACCACGACATGGGCGATCCCGTCGGGGTGGCTGCTCACGTTCGAGAGACACTAAGTGAGAACGGTGCGTGGATGATCGTCGAACCGTATGCCGATGACCGGGTCGAAAACAATCTTACCCCATTTGGCCGCCTTGGATACTCTATTTCGACACTTGCCTGTACACCAAATTCGATCAGTCAAGATGTCGGGTACGGGCTCGGCGCGCAGGCGGGCGAGAACCGAACCCGAGAGGTCGTCACCGGAGGCGGGTTCACGCACTTCCGCCGGGCGGCCGAGACGCCGACCAGTCTGGTCTTCGAAGCAAAACCCTGACTTCTCATCTGATAGAATTCCGTTCTACTTTCGCTGTTCGCCCAATCAAGAATCCTGCAGCGACGTCTGTCTTCTCGCCCCATCACTTGGTAGAAGTTGTCAATATATGCCGATTGTAGTAGTTCCGGGGTTCCTTCTTCGGATGGAACGTATCTCACCATCCATTCTGTCGACGGCCACTGGCAGTTCACCCCAAACGAATGAGAGACACACGCTCTGCATCAATCAATAAGGCTCGCAATTTCACTGACTCATCACTGTTCTAGCTCCTGCTACTTAGATCCGATTGAGGTTCTGGGACGGCTGTAGTCGATAGGCAGTTCCCGTGTACTGAGGAGGTCCGCGACCTTCTCGAGTTCCTGTGGCGTTAGTCGCTGTTCGAGATATTTCATCGCTTTCCGTTTCGCTTGGACATCCTGGCGAGCGTGCTCGCACGCACCAACAACTGCACTCGTATTGTTCGTTTCACCAAGCGCTTGCTTCGCGTCGACGATAGCGTCATACCGATGTTCGTTGCCTTCACCGGTTCGGATGCGGACTTGCGACGGGACTTTCCGACTCATATCTGTGGCCACGCGCTCCAATTCCTAGTTATTTCCGGTCAGTCAAATGTCAGACTATATAAATGACTGCTCGATTCTGCTGTTCGCGACGAACAACCGAGGACGAATACCGATTTGGTTCGTGGCTGACCGCCGAAAATGGCCACAGGAATATTCGGTTCGTGGCCATATCGCGTCGAGTAATTTTCTGACTGTGTTTCCCCGTGGAGTCACGTCGAAACCACCCTTCGGCGCGTTCCGGACGACATTTAGCTCGTGTCGAAACCGAGCCCCCTCCGCGTAATCTGTACGGAGTGCGCGGGCTTCTGAGGGTGGGTCACTGCTGCTTATACGAAATCGAGGAGAATACCTGACCCTTTTGGGTCAGGATGAATCCGACACTACTCTACACTGACCACCGTTCGATTGCCCGGCAGGATATTCCACGCTCTATTACAACACGACGCTCCATCTTTAAACAGCGAGGGAATCCCGGCCTTGAGGCCGGGCGGGAATCGCGTAAACTCCACTACACAACCGCCTCAATCAGCTATCCAACTCTCATGCTTTTATAATAGTTGGTGTTGTATATGGAACTGTGATTCGACGTACCGTTGTTGTGAAATTAGCCGTTCCCGACGAGCGGCGCGACAATCTCCGCGAAACCACCGAGCGGTTCCGTCAAGCCGCTCAACTGGTCGCAGACCGCGCGTTCGAGCGCAACGACGACGGATACGTCATTACGTCGAAAACGAAGCTCCACCACCTCACGTATCAGCAGGTCCGCCAAGCCACTGACGGGCTGAACGCTGATCTCGTCTGTGCCGCCCGGAACTACGCGGCGGACTCGGTGAAGGGCGTCACCTCGGCGTAGACCTTGGCGTGAAGACGATAGCCGCAACATCGACGGGCAGTATGTGGTCCGGCGGCTACCTCAATCACCGACGCCGCGAATACGAGACGATTCGTGGCTCACTGCAACAGACTGGGACGGAATCGGCTCACCGAACTATCGACGGGATCGGCGACCGGGAAAGCCGATGGGCGGAAGACTACCTCCACCGTCTCTCGAAGGCCCTCGTTCAAGAAGCAAGAACGCACGACTGTTCTACAATCGCCTTCGAGGACCTCACCGATATTCGAGACCGTATGCCGGGCGCGAAAGCGTTCCACGCATGGGCATTCAGACGGCTCTACGAGTACGTCGAGTACAAAGCCACAGAGTTCGGGATATCGACCACACAGGTAGACCCGGCGTATACGTCCCAACGGTGTTCAAAGTGCGGTCACACCGAACGTGGGAACCGCCCGAAACAGGAGCGGTTCTGTTGTCGAAAGTGCGGCTACGAGGTTCATGCAGACTACAACGCGGCAAAGAACATCGGAATAAAGCATGTCCACGCAGGGCAAAAGTCTCCGCGTGGACGGGCCAACCGTCAACTGGCCCTGAAGTCGGGAACGTTGAACGTGAGTGACGAGTTTTCGTCCGCCGAAGTTTCGGCGTGAACGGGAGTTCACCGACAAGCCCCGGCGTTTACGCCGGGGTAGTTGACAACCCGTTATGGAGACGTTTCACGAATGCATATCCACCGTACTTATCGGGCGAAAATCCGCAACCACAGTCAAGTGGAGCGGATGCTCGACCGACACGGATGGAGTGCATCGAAACTGTGGAACGTCGCAAACTATCACTCCCGCCACGTGTGGGATGACACGGGCGAGATTCCCGACGATTCTGACTTGAAACGCGAGTTGAAAGGTCATACAACATACAAAGGGCTCCATTCGCAGTCCAGTCAGCGCGTTCTGGAGGAACTCGCTGAAGCCTTCAACTCGTGGTACGGCAAACGCAAGAACGACTCTCGTGCAAATCTGCCCGGCTACCGCAAACGCAATTACTACGACGACGATGGAAACCGCGTCCACGAAGAACACCCGCGTTCGACCGTGACGTGGAAACAGAAGGGTATCCGTCACGACATCAAGCACAACCGCGTCAGACTCTCGAAAGGTGCGAATCACAAAGACCACCCCCGCGATCGGGATTACATCCTCGTTGAATACGAGACTCGTCCCGAAGTTACGGTTGAAAATCTGCAACAGGTTCGGGCCGTCTACGACAACGCTAAGGGCCACTGGGAACTCCACCTCGTCTGCAAACACAAAGTCGAGACGCCCGACGCACCCGGTACTGAGACGGCTGGCATCGACCTCGGCATTTGTAACTTCGCCGCCGTCGCCTACAGCACCGAGGAAGCCGACTTGTATCCCGGCAACCGCCTGAAACAGGACGGCTACTACTTCCCGAAAGAAATCGCCACGTGCGACGATTCAGGCGGTTCTGAGGCCACCAGACTTCACCACAAATGGTCGGAGCGCCGCACCCACTTCTTCCACAGCCTCGCCAAACACATCGTAGAGAAGTGTATCGAGCGTGGCGTGGGTCGCATCAACATCGGGAAGCTCGCTGGTGTCCGTGAGGACGATAACGGCGACTCGAAGAATTGGGGTCGCCACGGAAACCTCGACTTGCACGGCTGGGCGTTTGACCGTCTCACGAAGATTCTCACGTACAAGGCGAAAGTCAAGGGAATTGAAGTCGTAGACGTTTCAGAGCGCGACACGAGCAAGACATGTTGTGTTTGCGGTAGGGAAGACGATAGTCAGCGCGTTGAACGTGGCCTGTACGTGTGCGAAGATTGTGATGCGGCGTTCAACGCGGACGTGAACGGAGCGGAGAACATCCGACTCAACATCAACAAGAAAAGTAACTCCGAGTCTGCACCCGGTTTGGGTGGGGATAGGAGTACCGGCTGGTTGGCACAGCCCGGAGTCTACCTTCATGACTTGTCTCACGGATTCTCACCGAGGGATCAAGTGGTGGACTGCAAACCCTAATATCCCAACGCTCGGGATTCCTGCGTCTTCAGGCGCGGGAGGATGTCAAAAAGTGCGGTTGCACGGGTGTAGAGAAGCGTGCAAGTAGCCCTGCAAACAGAACTAGCTGATACTGTGGTCTTCGAACCTCTACAACCAGTTTTTAGAGATATGGATCTTCCCGTCGATATCGCTTTGATCGAGATGGGTAGCAACCACGTCAACGATCGATGCGACCTCGTGGGCAGTCAGACGATCATCCACTTGGAATAATACGCCTGCGTGATCAGTCTCGTCGATTTCGGTGAGGAAATCATCGTCGACGGTGAGTACAAGCCGATCTTCGCGCTTGGCGTAGGCGGCAATTGTGGCGTCATCAGTGCCGGGACCCAGTTCGTCGACATCGACGACCATCTCGGTGTCGTGACCCATTTTGGTCAGCATCTGCATTGCTTGCCGCTCAACGTTCTCGTCAAGGAGGACACGAAAGCTCACGGAAGAAAACCCTCACAGATCCTCCGGACCCGTAATTGCCGTCTCGGCGCTCTCCTCAATGCGTATCTGACGGCGCTGCTCGACCTCCCGCATCTCCTTGGGGTGGTCGTAGTAGTACGCGAGGGCGTGGTATACGTCGGCCACGTCGAGATCGTGGCGATCAGCAATAGTCTGCGGGTTCAGACCAAGCCCTTCGACCCGCTCTTTGATGTACCGGACAGTGATACGGCTGCCCTCGATGTGAGGTTCGTCGTGCAGCTCACGGACGATCCGGGCGGATCTCTGGGTCATCACACCAATAGATAGGTGGCCCATCGTGTAAAGATGTTCCCCAGAGCATCCGATTCAGTCCTATTTACAAGCGATGCGAGGCGAATGCCACGGGGCTTGACCCCGTGGATGAAGCCGACACCCCGTGAACTAAACCATTATGTTGAAACACCTCAGATAACGGGGTGTGACGGCACCACTCACGTTTGGCTTAGTCGGCGATCATAGACATGAATTCCTGTTTTGAACCACAGTACTCTATCGGCGACGCCTCCGAACTCCTCACTTGCACAATCAAGTCGCTCTGAGACAGCCAGCACGAAGTTCTCAACCTCCACCTGCCGAATCTTCGCTAGCTTCGCTTCCAAATACTCCGGTGTCCAGAAGCCAACGATCTCGAGAATCGCCCGCCGACCATCGGGATGTTCGATCGCGAAGTCCGAGATCATCACCTCGGCACCGAGGTCGAAGACGTCGTCCTCGCGGACGAGTTCCCAGTCCGTGTTCGCTCGCTCCCACTTCTGAGCGAGCGTCCGCTCAACGTCACTATCGAACCGCTGACCAGCGCTGTAGTGCGAATTGAGGCCTTCGCTCTGGTCAAGTGCGAACTGCCGTGTCTCGTTAGTCGCCTCGTCGACAAGAATCTCGGCGGTCATCTCCCACCGCTCACAGTGGGGTAATGCCGGCAGGAAGTTCGCCATGCGAATCCCGTACTTCTGTGATTTCGAGAACAGCGACGCTGGCCCATCCAGCACAGCCTCGTAGCCCGCAGCCTGATCCGTACTCGCAACGCGCTCGCCGTCGGCATCGATCGGATAGATGCGATGCATCAGCCCGAACAGCTTCACGTAGCTGAACACCGTCCCGAAGTGGTCCCAGACGCGAATCCGCATCTCGGTGGCGTCGTAGAGGACCGCCTGAGCGAGTGCGAGATTGTATCGGGTCACCAGCCAGTCGACAGTGAGGTCGGTGTGCTCGTATTCCTCGGCACTGCTGCCGGTCAAATTCGTCGTCGACGGCGACGCATCACCGGTACTCTCGTATCGGTCGGCCGTCCGCGTGCCGATTCGGACGAGCCGCTTGTTGTCCTCGAGGTCGGCGTACATCCCACGGTAGCAGTCTTCGAGCGAGATTCCTAGTTCGTCGGCAATCGCGCTATACACTTCCAGCTTCTGTGTGTCCTCACCGAGTGTCGGCTGGCGGACGATAGGATACCGCTCGTTGGCTTTCTCGAAGAGCCGCCGCCGAATCTCTCGTGGATCGACCGACGCGACGACGTCGAACTTGCACTCGTCTTTCAGGAGCTTCGCCAGTCCTTGGACGATTTTGTAGTCGGTATCTGCGATGGTCAGCTCGTCGATCGCGTCTTCGAGCTCGCCCTTCGGCTCGTCGAGGTGATCCTCGAACAGCTGGATGAGTTCCCGTGCCGTCTCGCGATAGCGCGCTTCAGATGGATCGATAAACAGCGGTGTGATCGTTTCGTCGGTCGTGCGCGACCGAGCGAGGTTCGCGGTCAGCACTACGCATTCACCCCCTCTCGACGGCGTTGCGAGACGTACGTCTCCATCGTATCTTCTGCGATAATCTCGTACAGACGTGCTGGCTGGCGGTCGTCCGTGAGCCGGAGGATCCGCCCGAGTCGCTGCGCGTACTGGCGTTTCGAGGCACTTCCCGAGAGGATGATGCCGACGTTCGCGGCCGGAACGTCAATCCCCTCGTCGAGGACTTGGGACGTGACGAGCATCGAATACTCTCCAGTGCGGAATCGCTCAAGAATCTCGGTGCGTTTGTCGGTCTTGGTTTGATGCGTGATACAGGGGACGATGAACTCCTGGGAGATGTCGTAGGCGAAGTCGTTGTTCGCGGTGAAGATGATGGCACGGTCGTCGTGATGGCGTTTGATGAGATTGTCGAGCGTGTCGAGTTTCTTCGTCGCTGTCCGGGCGAGTCGCTCGGCGCGCTGCTTGGCGATGAGCGCCCGTCGTCCCTGCGGGTCATAGGAGGTGCGCTTGAGGAACTCCTGGTAGCCGCGTTCCTTCCAGAGATCGAAGTCGTGGCTGTCGACGTAGTCGCGATAAATCTGGTACTCCTCGTTGTACGTCTCGCGTTCGTCGGCTGTTAGCTCGACCGACATGTGGATCGTCTCGTACTCGCTGAGGTACTCGCCAGCGAGTTCGTCGACGTGCTCCCGATAGACGACCGGGCCGAGAAGGTCCTCAAGGAGTTCGTGCTTGCCATCAGGGCGCTCGTAGGTCGCCGTGAGGCCAAGGCGATACGGCGCGATCATCATCTCGGGGATTTGTTGGTAGGTCGGAGCTGGTAAGTGGTGTTCCTCATCGACGACGAGCAGGCCGAACCGATCGCCGTACTCGTTGACGTAGCGATACGCGCTGTCGTAGGTCGTAACCGTGATCGCGGTGACGTCGTGGTTCCCACCGCCGAGAACGCCGATTGGCTCTGGGAGTTGGTCGCCGAAGGCGTTGGTGAGCGTAGCGTGCCATTGGTTCATCAGATCGATCGTCGGCGTCACGACGAGCGCGCTGACGCCCGCGTCGGCGATCGCCTGCAGCCCGGAGGAACGTCTTCCCGCTACCCGTCGGGAGGACGACGCTCCCCTGGCATTCGTGCTCGGTCCAGGCGTCGAGCGCGGCCTGCTGATAGTCGCGTGGTTCGATGTGGAGCGCCGGTGTGAGATCGAGGGTAGGATAGGCCCGTGCAGCGTCTTCGAGAGTGTGAGCGAAGCCGTCCTGCAGCGTTGTTTGCTCGTCCCCGTCCGCCCAAGCGCCCGCCCATTCGAGAAGATGTCGATACCGATACGCTTGAGTACGGTACTCGTCGACGCGGTCGTCCCACTCAGCGTATGGAACATCGTCGGGAGCGTCGTGAAGCAGGAGCGTGCCGTCGTCGAATTCGATTCGCATTCAGTATCACGTCGGATGTTCCCGAACGGATTCAATATGTGGGTTGTCCGGGAGCTGGTGAAGCGCGTCTCGGTCCTTCTGTAGTTGGGAAGAAGTCTATCGAGGGACTTGATTGTCAGCGGTCGAGCCAGTATTGCCAGTCTGCGATCGCTTGCTCCGTGTTACTGCTGGCTTCGACAGGCTCCAGTTGCTCCAGCGGCACGCCAAGTTCTCTGTCCATCCACTCGATCGTCACGAACATCTGGCTGAGAGTCGGATCTGTCGGCGACATTCCAACCACGCGCACCGTTTCGCCTTCCTCCAGAGGCGACTCCTCTCGCTCGGTGACACACCGTGCTTCGAAGGGAAAGTCCATCGTATCGTCCAGATACGCGTACCATCCCCACGCCTGCTCTTCAGGGCTGTAGGTATCAACGATGATCCGCATCTTGATGCGTTCTTCCCGCTCTTCGTCTTTCTCGGCCCGTGTCATGCCCACCAGTACTCACTCCAGCCGTAAGATGCTCGGGGTGGCCGAAATCACTTGCCGACCGCTCCAAGAGGCGCTCCATTCCGCCCGGAGACGGACCTGAGTCGCTGGACGAGGTTAACCAACAAATGCGCGTTGAATCGGTTCACTGTTGGTTAAGATGATAGTTGAGATTTTGTGATGACGAGTGTGGGTCGCTCACGGCGTTGACCAGTCGATAGAGACTATCTATTCCTCTTGTCCTTCGAACGCATCTACATCAGCTAATCGGCGTTCGAGTTCGTCGAGCCGGTCAGATACGGTGGATGGCTGTTCGAGGCGCCCTTCAGCGTCTAGGGCCTGCTGGTACAGTTTGGCAGCGCGTTCCAGCTCCTCGACTGTTGGCTCGTCAGCTTCATCGAGCAAGTAGCTATCCGCGAGTTTCTTGTACGCCCACGGATCCTCAGGGTAATCTCGAATGAGTGCCTCGAACTCGCTTCTGCTCTCGGCCAGTCGTCCCAGCTCTGTCAGCGAGTCAGCGACGAAGTGGCGAAAGTCCAGGAGTAGCTCGTCGGATGCATCCGGAAACTGGGTCCAGACTTCCCGACAGAATTCAAGGCGTCGCTCGTGATAGGTCGGATCGTCCGCTGCCAGGGTGGCGAGGTCGTTGTCGACCGATCGCAGGAATGCTTCGAGCGAGAGCACGTTCGGGAGGTGATCATCAGCCGCCTTGATCGTCGTGATGTCGTCCGGCGTCACGGCGGCGATGATCTCCCAGGCACTCAGCCACTGTTCGCAGGCCTCGGCGTCCTTCCCCTTCTCACGGAGTTCTCGGCCTTTCTGTACCAGATCGTAGATCCGTTCTCGATAGGGGAGGTCGGGTGCCCACCGGCTCCAGAGCACTTCAGCTGCCATCCAGATGAAATCTTGATCGTACCCCGACACGTCGACGTCGGGGTCGTCTTCCCACTGGTCAGCGAGTGCCATCGCGGAGTCGACCTCGGCCGCACGGTCACGGAACGACTCTTCGGTCGTGTCGATGCCGTGCTCGGCAAGTTTGTCCGTGATTTCCCTCGTCGATAGCGCTTGTACGTCATGTAACTCCCACCGCTCATCCGAATGGCGGTCGGTCGCCGGGGTCAGGTGTACCGTTTCGTCCGTGACGTGCTGCTCGCGAGAGTCATCGTCGTCACTTTTTTCGAGGTCGTATTCGTCGACGTACTGATCAACCCGCTTGGTGTCGATCCGACCGAGTTCGTCGTACTCATGGTCTTCATAGAGATGCTCACGAATGTCGGACTCGTCCGCGAATGATTGTTCACAGTACGTGCAGTCAGGCATTGACTGCGAGTTCGAATAGGACGGTGAAAAAGAGCAGGGTAACTGGCTGCCCGGGGCCATCACAAGTGGACGGCGGAGATGAGCCCAGCCCCCTCATCTCCTCACCTCGGACATCATCAACACATCACCTCTACATCATTTTTGATAGCGAGAACCCCTCGACAAGCGACTCTCTCGGAGTATGGTTCCGAAACCTCCGACAACGAGGTCTTCCTCGGAGGCATTCCTGCCCTTTCGAACGGGCGAGGATGTCACACGTCCTCGCGAGCCGTCGACGGCTCTATGTTCTGATTCAGATGAAAGACGTTCTCGGGGTCCCACTCGGTTTTGATCTCGGTCAACCGGTTGTAGAGGTCGTCACCGTAGGCAGCACGTACGCGGTCGTTACCTTCGTCCCCATCGATGAAGTTGACGTAGACGCCACCCGTCGAGTGTGGAATCATGGCATCGAACAGGTTTCGCGCCCACTTGACGTGGCGGCCCTCGTTCTCGCGCTCGTGCCATCGTGACTGGATGTTCAGCACCCACGTTGCGTCCCGGTGCGGGTACGCCGTCGTGTCGGCTGATTTTCGTCCGACGGCACCGCCGAGCGAGAGCATTCCGATAGCCGATTCCGGCGAGGTCATCCGCGCTGCATACTCACAGAGGGTGTCGATTGCGTCGCCATCGAGGTCGGCGATGTAGTGAGACTTCCAGTAGTTACGCGCTCCTGGTCCAGACGCGGCGTCGAACATCGACTGGAACGCGACGTATGGCTTCGAATCGACCGCGTCGGCAATCGGGGTACCGATGGTGCGCAAGGTTGCGAGCGCGGCTTTCCCCTTGTCGGGGTCGCCCGCGTGGATCATCGCGACCACAAGCACCTTCTCGCCGTGAACGTCCTCGGGGAGGAACGGTGCCGGCGGTGCATGCCGGAGCACCGGCAGACACGACACTTCGTCAGGTGCGTTGCGGACGGCGGCAGCTACTTCACGCAAGACAGCTGGTGCGTCGTCGAACGACCAGACGACGGGGCCTGCCAGTACGGTCGGCCCGAGTTCGTGGAGTTCGAATTCGAACGACGTGACGACGCCGAAGTTGCCGCCGCCGCCGCGTATCGCCCAGAACAACTCCGGGTTCTCGTCCTCGCTCGCCCGGACGAACTCCCCGTCAGCGGTCACGAGGTCGACCGACCGGAGATTGTCAACTGTCAATCCGTGTTTCCGCGAGAGATAGCCGATACCACCCCCGAGCGTCAAGCCAGCCACGCCGGTCGTCGAGACGAACCCAGCAGGTGTCGCGAGGCCGTGTGCCTGTGCCTCGAGGTCGAAATCGTGGAGCACGGCACCGGGTTCGACCCGAGCAGTCTGTTCGTCCGGCTCGACGCGAATCGAATTCATTCTCGAGAGATCGAGCATTAACCCGTCCGCTCATCTGTAGAAGTCAGTACTTAGGATCTGCTCGAACCAGTCGTCGGTGTTGAGGATCCAGCCCAAGAAGTTTAGATAGCCCTGTAAGTGGTGTTTTGAGACGCCTCGGAACCTTC
>NZ_JBPEHH010000096.1:0-13960 GCF_054177595.1 Haladaptatus ordinarius
CGGTTCGGTTCTCTCCATCTGTGGACTCTAGTTCTCCTTCACTCAGCTACTACACCAGCGTTCACTCTGGTCATCCGTGACTCAGCACAGCTCACGAAGCGACGCTCGGGAAGTACCGAGTGTGATGATTGCGACGACGAGGTCGATTGCCGAGCGAAGCACCGACCGGACGGGCGCGAGCACTGAGAGCATACGTGTCGATTCTGTGGCCATCGGGCAGTCGTTTGTGGTTGCAACTGCAAGGACTGTCGAAGAGAACACCGATAGTGGTGTGAATCGTGTATCCTGGTCTGCCGAATCACGGGATATATCGGAGGGCGACAAGTAATGTGAGCATGGAAATCCGCACAGCCAGACCGTCGGACGGCGAGTCCGTGCGCGAAGTTCATTCGACGTCCATCGAGGAACTCGGGCTGGAGGGATACACCCAGAAACAAGTAACCGCGTGGGCACGGGGGTGTGAATCTGCGGACTATTCTACAGCAATCGAGTCAAACGACCTGCAGTTCGTCGTCGCCGAAGTCGAAGGTGACGTCGTCGGATTCGGCTCCGTGACGTTCGATGCTCCCGAGACGTACGAAACGGAGGCAGACGCCGAAGTAACCGGCGTGTACGCCCATCCAGCGGTCGCTCGCAGTGGGGTGGGAACGGAAATCTACGTCGAGTTGGAACGCCGGGCACGAGCGAGGGATGTACAGACGCTCGGCCTCTCTGCGACGCTCAACGCAGTACCGTTCTACGAGTTCCACGGCTACGAGCGGGTCAGGGAGTACACGCACGAGTTTTCCAGCCACGAATCGACAGGGGTAACCGGGACGGTCGTGGAGATGAGAAAAGAGCTCTGAGTTCACGGGTACACGGAAAGACCCGACGTGCTGTATAGCGGGTGATTCCCCGAGTGGCCCATCACAGAACGACGGTATCAACCGTCTCCGCCCTGTTCCCGCGAACTACGACAACAGCTAACACGGTGGGCATGGAAGTGACGAATGGTGCTCGTCCCGAGAGGGGTAGGGGGACGCCGTCGGTCATGACGGGCACTGTGGGGGTAGTGCAATGGCGACAACAGGACAAGAAAACAAGGAACTCGTGCGACGCGTCCACGACGTTCTCGACGAACAGGACCGAGACGCCTTCGCTGAACTTCACGTGGAAGACATCGTCCTCCACGATGCGGGCGAGGAGATACATGGCGTCGATGCCGTCGTGGAACGAGAGTTGGCCCTCTGGAACGCCTTTCCGGACCTTTCTCACACCATGGAAGACGTACTGGTCGAGGACGACCGGGCCGCGTACCGGTTTACGTCCACCGGGACACACGAAGGTGGATTCCGCGGTATCGAACCGACCGGTGAGGAGTTCGAGATAACGGGTTTGGGGGTCGTCCGAATCGAAGACGGCAAATTCGCGGAGATATGGCTCAACTACGACTCACTCGGGATCATGCAGCAACTCGGGGTGGTGGAACTGCCAGACGGGTGACCGACCCGCTCCGCTGAGTTTTTCCGCAAGAGACCTCGTCTGGTTGACCTACTTTTATCTGACGAACTTTGTAGATTGGCCGACGGCGCGAGAATGGAATACTCCGTCAGATATTCTAAACCTGAAGACGCTTCCTCGCCTTCGACGAGACTGCCTCTTCCGTAAATAAAATCCCTGCGTGTCTGCTTTTCCTCACTATGTTCGGAAAATGCTCCGTCAGGGATTCGAACCCTGGTCCTTGCCGTGAGAGGGCAAGATGATTGGCCGGACTACACCAACGGAGCGCATCCTCCGATAATCGCACGCACCGTTTAACAGTTGCGTTTTCGCCACGCTGTGGCCCAATCTGTCACAATCAGCATCGGGTCACACTGTCTTCGGTCGGTGATTCGTGGCCGACAAAATATCGAGATTACTCTCGGTCGAGTGGCGACCCGGCGGCGTCCGGTTCGTGACCGTCGAGACTGATGATGTTCTCGCGCCCGACGCGGAGTTTGCTGATGTCGCCTTCGTCTTCCATCTCCGAGAGGAGCATACTCACCTTGGATTTCGACCACCCCGTCTCGTCGACGATGTTCACCTGCTTCATGCGGCCACCGTTCTCGCGGAGTAGTTTCTTGACGCGCGCCTCGTCGGTCAACAGTTCCTCGTCACTCACGGCCGGTTCGGCAGTACCGCCACTCGGTTCCGTGGATGCAGCGCCACCGTCACCGCCACCACTCGGCGTGCTCGGTGGAGACGAGAGCGAGCCGAAACTCCCCTGTCGCCAGGCGAACACCGCCGCCAGGCCGATGAGGACGACGACGGCGGCGACGAACAGCATCATGGGTGAATCGGACGGGCTCTCGTCACCATCGCCTGGCGGGTTTTCGTTACCGCCCGGGGGAGCCGTCGTGGTCGGTGAACCGTTGTTCGGTGGGGCCGTGAACCGAACCATCGGTCGCTGGTCGTTGAACTCGCGTGGGCCGGACCACGAGACGGTTTCGCTCTCTGCGAGCGTATCCCCCGTCATGTGCCGCCCATTCACCGGTTGCGCGGATTTGAACTTCATCCCGTCCGCGGGTTCGATTACGAGCGTCTGGTTTTCACTGAGAAAGAGACCTCCCTTGAACACGTCGCCGATGGCGTAGTGCCCGTCGTCGCTATACGCGAACGACGTCCACCGGAACGACATCTCGACGACACCTCGTTTCGCGTCCTGATTCAGACCGCCACCGCCGACGTATGCCCGTTTCGAGAAGTTCTCGGCGACCATCCCCCGTTCCGTCTGGTTGTTCGCCGTCGAAGTGAGCTGGCCCGCGTTGGTTCTGAAATCTCTGTACAGTTCCGTCTCACCGTTGTTGAACTCTTTCGCGAACTGATTGAACTCTTCTCGTTCGCTCTGGTTGTTCAGCGTCTTCTCGTAGCGAAACGTCCAGCGAGCGGAGTAGTTTTCGTAAACGACAATCTGAAATTCGACGTCGTCGAACTCCTGGGAGGTTGCGATCGTCTGCGGATTTGTCGGGCCATTGCTCTGGGTCGTCCCGAACGCGGGAAACGACCCGACGAGCAACATTGCGACGAGGCCGACAGCCAGGAGCCGTCTCATGTACATAATTCGTCCATGTCCGAATATAAAAGACCTTGTGACGTGAGTGCGTCACCGAGCTATGTTCCCAGATGACACGACACGCGTTGGCGATTGCCACGCTGTGACGTCCTCACGAGGATTGGAGTCGAGCACCACGAGGTCGGCTCTGTAGCCAGTTTCGACCAGTCCGACGTCGGAGAGGCCGAGCAAATCGGCGGTGTTGACCGTCGCCGCCTCCAGCGCCTCCTCGGGGGAGAGTCCGTACTCCACCATCAGTTCGAGTTCTTCTGGAATGTCGCCGTGGAAGTTGAACGGCGTCCCCGCGTCGGTTCCCATCGCAATCGATACCCCGGCGTCGATGGCGTGTTCGAAGGCCGTCTCGAACGCTTCGGCGGCCGCTTCCGCCTTCTCGACGGCGTACTCGGGGATACCGCCGTCGGTGCCCTCCTCTACGATGCCGTGGAGCGCCTTGGCGGTCGGCACCCAGTACGTCCCCCGCTCGGCCATGAGTTCCGCCGCCTCGCGGTCCATGAACGTCCCGTGTTCGACACTCGAAATCCCGGCTCGAACGGCGTTTTTGATTCCAGCCGACCCGTGGGCGTGGGCAGCCGTCGGTACGCGCTTCGCGCTGGCGGTTTCGACGAGTGCGGTCAGTTCTTCTTCGTCCAACTCGGGCGCGCCGGTGATCGCACCCTCGGTGAGGACGCCGCCGGTCGCCATGCACTTTATCACGTCCGCCCCGCGCTTGAGTTGCTCTCGGACTGCTTTCTTGACCTCCGCGCGCCCGTCTGCTTCCCGTCCGAACCAGTGACCGTGCCCGCCGGTCATCACGACGTTTTCGCCGCAGGCGAGCACTCGCGGTCCGTCAATGACTCCTTCCTCAACCGCCTGCGCCGCGTCGAGGGCGAGCGTCGTGGGTGCACCGAGGTCGCGCACGGTCGTCACGCCCGATTCGAGCGCCGCCGAGAGGTTTGCCGCCGCACGGTAGGCGAGTAACGTCTCGCTCTCTCCGACGGTCAGTGCCGGGTCGGGTCGGCCGTCCATCATTACGTGGACGTGTGAATCGACGAGACCCGGTACGACGAACTTCCCACTTGCGTCGATTTCCGCCTCCGCGTCCGGAGCGTCACCGACCGAGACGATTTCCCCATCTTCGACCGCCACGTCGGCCTCCCGGACACCGTTCGAATCCACCACGTCACCACCACGAAGTACGAGCATGGCTGGTGTGAGACACGCTGGCGAAATAACTGTCGGGGTCACGGCAGAGCGAGCGATTCTGTTCCACGAAATGACAAAAGAACGAACTCCTCTGGTGACAAACGACGGATATGGCAGATACCCCTCTCTCCGGGAAAAGTACGCTGGTGACAGGTGCGAGTTCGGGCATCGGACGGTCGACAGCACACACGCTCGCGCGCGACGGTGCGAACGTCGCGCTCGCGGCCCGACGGGAATCGGAGTTGACCGACATCGCCGACGCGCTCGAATCGGAGTACGACGTCGAAACGCTCGTCTGTCCGACCGACGTGCGCGACGAAGCGGCCGCAGCGTCGATGGTCGAGGAGACGGTATCCGCGTTCGGCGGCCTCGACGTGTTGGTGAACAACGCGGGGCTTGCGCGCGGTGAACTGGTAGAGGACCTCTCGACCGACGACTACCGAACGATGCAGGAGACGAACGTGGATGGCGTCTTCTTCGCCACACAGGTGGCTCTCCCGCACCTCCGCGAGTCGGCGGGGAACCTCATCTTCGTCGGGAGCTTCGCGGGGCAGTATCCCCGTCCGTTCAACCCGGTCTACGCCGCGACGAAGTGGTGGGTTCGCGGATTCGCCCACAGCCTCGAAGGACAGGTCGGTGCGGACGGCGTCGCCATCACGGTCGTCAACCCCTCCGAAGTTCGCACCGAGTTCGGCTCTGACTACGGCGAATCGTTCGCCGAACGATTCGAACCCGGAAGCGTGACCGAACCGGAAGAAGTCGCCGGGGCCATCGCGTTCGCCGCGCGACAGGAGATATCGACCATCAGCGAACTCGACATCTATCGACGCGACAAGTTCGACCACTTCTGAGGTCGTTCGTCCGTCTCCTTCCTGGACGTGTCCGTCGGGGAGAGCGAGTCGCCGGCTATCGAAGAGCGGTTGCGACCTTCTCGATTGGATGTGGCGGCTCCTCACCGCGCCAGTCGCCGACCTGCGTTCGACAGGACGCTCCCGGTGCGACCACCTCGGTTCCGTCGCTTTTCGCTATCTGGTCGAACAGAATCTCGCCGATTTTTCTGCTCATCGAGTAGTGTTCGGCTTCGTAGCCGAAACTCCCCGCCATCCCACAGCAGCCAGAGTCGAGGGCATCCACCTCGTAGCCCGCCTCGCGGAGAACCTCCACCGCGTGGTGATCTTTTTTCGTCGCCTTCTGGTGGCAGTGGCCGTGGTACGTCAGCGACTCGTTCCCGTCGAACGTCAGTTCGAAGTCGAAGGTGTCGACGTACTCACAGATGCCGTAGGTGTTCGCCGCGAGTCGTTCGGCGTCGGTTCTGATTCCTCCCGCGTCCGGGTCGGCGGCGCGCGGTTCGGTGTACTGGCCGCTCGACGACCCGGACTCCTCGCTCACCGGGAGTAAATCGAGATAGTCGGACTGGAGCATGACTGCGTCGGAGGGTTCGACCACCACTACGTCCCACCCGTCCCTGACGAACGGCGCGAGCGCTGCGACGTTCGTGGCTGCGTGGTCGCGCGCGGTGTCGAGAAATCCCTTCGAGTGGGCGGAACGGCCGCTCGCCGTCACGTCGTTGGGAATCCGGACGTGGGCGCCAGCGCCTTCTAACACTCGAACGGCGGCTTTCCCCGCCGCCGGATGGTTGTAGTTGGTGTAGGTGTCCGGAAAGAGGAGCACGCGGCGGTCGGCGTCGGATTCCGGAACGCGGGGTCCTCGCGTTTCGAACCAGTCTTCGAGGCTCTCCCGGTGAAACGTCGGCAGTGAGCGTTCTTTCGCGATGCCGATGGTCCACTCTAGTACCCTCCGGGCCCCAGGTAGTTTCGTCGTCCAGTTCGAGAGCGGTGCGAACGTGCTCCCGAGCGCGGAGAAGTCGTCGACGTGTGCGAACATGGAGTCGCGGACGCTCGCGCCGTGGCGCTGGTGGTGTTCGTGTTCGATTTCGGCTTTGAGTTTCGCCATGTCCACCTCGCTCGGACAGTCACGAGCACAGCCCTTACAGCCGATACAGAGGTCCATCACCTCGTGCATGAACTCCACGTCGAACTGCTCGCCTTCCTCCAGACCGCCACTCATCGCCTGTCGAAGCATGTTCGCCCGACCGCGGGTGCTCGTTATCTCTTCGTCTGCAGCACGGTAGGTCGGACACATCACCCCGCCCGTGGTCTCCTGACCGCCACGACAGCCACCACAGCCGTGACAGAGTTCGACCATCCCCTGGAACCCATTCTCATTCTCCCAGTTCAGCACGGGGTCGAAGCTGGAGTCGAACTCGTAACTGGGCGAGAATCGGAGATTCTCGGTCATGTCCACGTCTCCACAGACCTGCCCCGGATTCAGGAGCCAGTCGGGGTCGAACGCGGATTTGAGGTCGCGGAACACGCCCCACATTCGATCACCGTACAGTTTCCGGTTCCACTGGGTGCGAGCGCGCCCGTCGCCGTGTTCGCCCGACACGCTACCGCTGTATTTCACCACGAGGTCGGTCGCGGCATCCGCGATGGATTCCATCTGGTTCAACCCCGCTGGACTCTTCGTATCGACGAGCGGCCGGATGTGCAGACACCCCGGTCCGGCGTGGGCGTAGAAACTGGCGAACGTGTCGTTGTCTTCGAGTACCTGCTGGAAGTCGGCGACGTACTCGGGGAGGTTTTCCGGTGGCACCGCGCTGTCCTCGATGAACGAGATGTGTTTCGCGTCCGTCGTTCGCGAGAGCAAGATAGGCAGGCCGGACTTCCGCAGTTTCCAGAACCGAGCGCGCCCGGCCTCGTCGTGTGCCTCCATCGCGGCGAGCGCTCTGTCCCCCTCGCGGTCGTCACGCAGGCGAGCGACCTTCTGGCGTCCGTCCTCGTCGTCTTCGGCGTAGAACTCGACGAGGAGGACGGAGTCGGTTCCGTCAGGCAGCATCTCCACGACGTCGCGGAACTCCTCGGTGTCGCGGGCGAGCGAGATGAGCACGTCGTCCAGGACTTCGACTGCGGCGGGGTCGTGTTCGAGGATGGGAGCCACGTCCGCCATCGCAGTCGTGAGACTGTCGTAGGAAAAGAGTGCCATCGCCTTGGTCTCGGGGACCGGTTCGAGCGAGACGGTCGCCTCGGTGACGATGGCCAGCGTCCCTTCGCTCCCAGCGAGGAGGCGGGCGAGGTTCACAGTCCCCGATTCGGCTTCTTCGACTACTCTGTCGAGATTGTACCCCGATACGTTGCGCTTGAGTTGCGGAAACACCTCACGGACCGCATCGGATTCCTCTTCGACGATTCGCAGCACTTCGGCGTAAATCTCCGCCTCCAGCGACTCTCCGCCTGCCTTCTCGCGCAGTTCGGCGAGGGTCACTTCACCGAAGGTCGTCACCGTCCCGTCCGCGAGGACGACTTCCACCGCCTCGACGTACGCGTCGGTCTTGCCGTATTTCAGCGAGTGAGACCCAGTCGAGTTGTTGCCGATGGCACCGCCGAGGGCGCTCTTGTCGCCCCACGCCGGGTCAGGCGCGAACTTCAGGTCGTGGTCGGCGAGCGCACGGTTCAGGTCGCCGAGGACGACGCCGGGTTGGGCGCGAGCAGTGCGTGCATCGAGATCTGTATCGAGGAGGGCGTCCATGTTGCGGGTGAAATCCAGCACGACAGCCTCGTTGACCGACTGGCCCGCCAGACTGGTTCCACCGCCGCGCGGGAGGACGGGTATCTCGCGGTGAGCGCAGTAGGACATCACCGCCGACACGTCCTCAGTCGAACTCGGGAAGACGACACCAATCGGTGTCACCTCGTAGGCGCTCGCGTCCGTCGCGTAGAGTTGGCGGGAGTACTCGTCGAAGCGAACCTCGCCGTCGATTCGTTTTTGCAGGTCGCCGACGAGGCCGGAACGTTTCACGTCGTCGGAGTAATAGTCGTAGTCCGCTCGACCGTCGCGGGCCGGGTTGTCTTCGTCACCCACGTCGCGTGTTGCCATGCGAGAGCTTAGGTGGAGGGGGCCGAAAAGTGATGTGGGGTCAGGCCCGACGTGCACGCAATCTCGCCGAACGCGCGAAGGCAAACAGCGCGTCTCGTTTCAGCAGGGCGAACCCGACGAAGATGGTGGCAAAGCCCACGACGGTCGTCTCCGCCACCAGTTCGCCGAGCAAGAGCCAACTGAGGACCGTGGCGACGACGGGTTCGAGGTAGCCGACGAGATTGAGTTCCGTGGGACCGATGCGGTCTAGCAACTGGAAGTAGAGCAAGAACGCGACCACGCCGGAGACGAGCGTCAGGTAGGCCAGGGACGCGATCGCGGGCATCGACCAGTCGATTGCAGTCGGTGACTCGCCTCGAAAGACGCTGACGACGTGGAGCAATCCGGAGCCGAACACCATCGCCCACCCTTGCAGGGCAGGAATCGAGATTTCGGTTTCGAGTGGGCGAGTGAGCACCGACCCGAGTGCGAAACTCGCTGCACCGAGGAAGACGAGCCCGATGCCGAGCGCGTCCACCGAGAGGACGTTCGAAGGCGTTGGGTTCGCGACGATTGCGACACCGGCGACGCCGAAGACGAACCCGACGACGCCGAGGGAGGTGACGTGCTCGTCCGCGAGGAATACGCTGGCGAAGACGGCGGTGAGAACGGGCGAGAGACTGACGACCACTGCCGCGAGCGCACCCGGAACGTGTTCCTGGCCGAGGTAGAGCAGGCTGTGGTGACCCGCGATGATGAACGCGCCGACGGTGACGATAGCCAACACGTCGGCTCGACGCTGCGGTCGCCAGCGGTCGGTCGTGACGACCGCGTAACCGAGGATGACCAGACCGGCCACGTCGTAGCGGATGGCCGCGAACAGCAGCGGTGGGAAGTGGTGGAGACCGACGTCGATGGAGACGAACGAAGCCCCCCAGAAGCTGGCTAATAGTACGAACAATACCCCATCGTTCGGCAGCAATCTACTAGATTTGGACAGTAGCATAGATTTCTATCCAACCGTATCAGATGGGTGTTGTTAAATCCTTCTACAAGAGTCGGGTTTGTCATTGGATATCAGTCGCACCAGACGATAGAAATTACGAGTTTGACTTCATCATACTGAAATACTATCGACATTTTCGTACGGGACCCCTATTCGTTCTGACTGGAACCCAGAGGTTACATACCGTAACGCCCCAATGCTGAGACGATGGACGAACGCGACGTGACACTGCTCAAGGCGATCGCCGACCTGGAGTCGGGGAGTCCCGAGAAACTCCACGAGGAAACCGGCATCCCGGTCTCAACCATCCACTACCGGTTGAACAACCTCCGCGAGGCGGGTATCATCGAGAACGACCTCTACGACATCGACCTCGAAACGTTCGGCCTCGGCGTCACCGTCGTCGTGGAGGTGTTCGCCGACTACACCGGGTCGTACACCGACGTCGGTGAGAAGATTCTGGACATCGAAGGCGTCACCCAGGCGTACTTCACGATGGGCGAGACGGACTTCGTCGTGACCGCCCATCTCACCGGGCGAGAGATGGTCGAGCGACTCATCGGCGATTTCGAACGCATCGAAGAAGTCGAACGAACGAACTCGACGTTCGTCATCTCCACGCTCCGGGACACGCATCGTGTGCTCCAGAGCTACAGTCTAGAAACGCTCCTCGAGGAACTCACCGAAGAGTAGACGCCAGCCTCGGGCGAGCGTCCATAACTCCCCCCTTCCCCGACCACTTTTCGAGTCGTCTCCGGGCCAGGTTCGTCGCTCACGGCAGTGGTCCCGCGCTGACGGGACCGATATCGCGCCGTCTGTTCGGGACGAACGAAACCGGGAAACCCACCCCGTTCCTACGTCGACACATGATTCGCAATATCGCGACCGGCGTCCAGTCGTTCACTAGCAACGCCTTCCTCGTCGACGGCGAGCGCACCGTCCTCGTCGACACCGGGTCGAACTTCGACGCCGTGGGCCGCATCGAGGAACTGGCGGGCGGCCTCGACGCGGTAATCTTCACGCACACGCACCCCGATCACGTCGGTAACGTCGAGGCAGTGAAAGACGCCTTCGGCGTCGAAGCGTTCGGATTCGACACGAACCAGCACGGCGTCGACGTCGCAATCGAAGACGAGGAGACGCTCGCGCTCGGTGACGACGACTACCGCGCCCTCCATACGCCGGGCCACAAGGACGACCACCTCTGTTTCTACTCGGAGTCGGCGGGCGTGCTGTTCGCTGGCGACCTCGTGTTTCAGAACGGGAGTTTCGGCAGAACCGACCTCGAAGAAGGTGACCGCGAGACGCTCGTTCGGAGTATCGACCGCGTACTCGGCGCGGTTGACGAGGACCTGCGCGAGATGCACACTGGGCACGGCCCGAGCGTGACCACCAACCCCCACCACGACGTCGAACTCGCCTCGCAGGCCGCACGGATGTACTGACAACCCGCTCGAGGACCCAACGACTTGCTCCGGAATCGCCTATCGGAGTGCGTCGTATGCCGTCTCGTAGGCAGCGGCGATTTTCGCTGGGTCGGCCCGCTTCGATTTCCCCAGTGGTTCAAGGGTGAACGTCTCGACGGGGCCGAGGAGACTCACCACGTCTTCGACGCGCTTTTCGAGCGTGCCGTCCCGCGCGCTGCTGTCGGCGACTTCACAGGCTTTCTCGTACCGTTTGCCGTCGTACACGCGAACTCGGCGCGGTTCGACGACCGCGACCGTGTCGAACTCGACGCCCCGAATCGGGCGGGCGATGTCGCTGTACGACTCCACGACCGCCCGGTCTTCGTCCCGGATTCGTTCGGACAACGCCCGGAAGTGTGGAAGGTAGCGTCGTTCGGTCTGGTCGTTCAGTTCGGACAGCGACTGGACTGCCACAGCATCGTCGAGCGGGAGGTTCGTTTCGACGAACGCCGGGAGGGAGACGGTTCCGTTCACCACGAACGCCTCGCCAACGCGGTCGACGAGAAACTCTCGGTGTTTCTGGCCGAGCAGTCCTTGTCCCTTGCCCGGTGCAGGCCACCAGAGGCGGTGGACCGGATTCACGTCTTCGGGCGTGTGCGCGCCTGCACTCGCGTCCGCGAGACGCGTCGCGTCCTTTCCGTAGAGTCGTCCCTCGGAGATTGCGCTCACGGCGTCGTCGTGGTCGAACCAGAAGTCGTTGCCTGCGCGGGGTTTGAATCCGACGCCGTCGATGTGGTCTAAGAGACCGACGGTGAACGTCGTCTTCCCGGCATCGACTCTGTCGCTTCCCGCGATGAGGACGGTCATGTCTGCAGACCGTAGTAGCCCGGTTCCTCCTCGCTCGGGGGTTCTGCAACCACGAGGTCGGCAGCGTTGACCATTATCCACGGAATCGCCCAGTCGAGCAGGATGTCTTCGGTTTCGACGTCGATTTCGGCGTTCGGGTCGAGACCCTGTAAGAGCCGCGCTATCTCGTAGACGGTGTACATCGAGTCCGCTTCGAGCAGTTCGTCGGGTTCGTAGAAGTCGCAGGGAAACAGTTCTTCGAACTCCGATTTCGATTTCGGCATGCGCGAAGGTACGTCCGACCGAGCGTAAAACCTCACGAATCGAATCGCACTGGCGCACGGTCGTTCATCCGCTGTGGTGACCATAACCCGCGATAATCACAACCGAGAATTTATAATATTGATTCAGTATAGTGAATGACATGCGCGAAGAGCAGGGGAGCGAGACGAAAGACGTGCTCGTATCGGCGTTCGCCGAATTCGGGGGCGAGAGGCTCAGAGACATCTGGTTGTTCGACCAGACGGACTACGAGGTGCTGTATCTTCGTGACGACGTCGAGACGAAACTTGAGGACGTCGACGTTTCGAAATACGTCGACAACGAGCGATTCGGGTTCGTCACGCGGGACACGTACGACCAGTTGTACTACGCCTCCTATCGGTACACGGTGCGAGGGTTCGACGACTTCGAACAGTTCGGGATGTTCTTCTCGGACGACGAACGAAACGTCGGCGTGTTCGCCAGTTTTGACCAGCGACTGAGCGGATACGATTACGAATCGCTCTTTCGGCACATGACCGATATCGCGTCGGGATACGACGTTCCGACCGTCTCGTCCACCGAGGACTAACGTCTCTCTCGTCCGATAGCGTGCTCTCTACCGCGGCGTCGAAAAATGGGTGGGTTGTGGCCTTACTCGAACCGCGGCACGACGTTCTCGTACTGGTCGGCGACTTCGTCCCAATCGACGACTTCGAAGAAGTTGTCGATGAAATCGCCACGGTCCGGACCGTAATCGTAGTAGTAGGAGTGTTCCCACACGTCGAGTGCGAGAATCGGGTGGCTTCCCCAGAGTGCGCCCTGGTCGTGTTTGTCCACCTTGACGTTACGGAGTTGCTTTGCGACGGGGTCGTAGACGAGTAGCGCCCAGCCACCTGCAGCGCTCGCGGCAGCCTCGAACTCGCCTTTCCAACCCTCGTAGGAGCCGAAGTCCTCCTCGATACGGTCTGCGAGTTCACCCGTCGGTTCGCCGCCACCGTTCGCGTCCATGTTGTCCCAGAAGAGGGTGTGGAGATAGTGTCCACAGCCGTTGTGGGTGACGTTCCCCAGCGCACCCGCCGTGCCGGAGTAGTCGCCGGACTCGCGATTCTCGGCGAGCGTCTCCTCGGCACTGTTCAGGCCGTTGACGTAGCCCTGGTGGTGCGTGTCGTGGTGCCACGTGAGCACCTGTTCGGAGATGTGTGGTTCCAGTGCGTCGTAGTCGTACGGAAGCGGTGGCAGTTCCGCGTTGGATTTTTCTGGCATCGTAAGTCCTCCATCAATCACATCTCCCCTATCTCTGTTAAACCTTGAGGAGGAGTTAGGTAACACACAACACGATATTGCGGCAAAAAACTCCGATTTCGTGCGTTACGCGCCTCTGGCCGCGTCGTAGCGTGCCGCCACGTCGTCCCAGTTCACGACGTCCCAGAAGTTGTCCACGTACTCGCCGCGGTTGTTCTCGTACTGGAGATAGTAGGCATGTTCCCACACGTCCAGCACGAGCAGCGGCGTCGTCCCTTGGGGCGTCTGATTCTGGTGGTTCTCGGCCATGCTGACGACGAGCTGGTCGCCGATGTGGTCGTAGAGGAGGAGTCCCCATCCCGACCCTTCGACGCCCTTCGCGGCCGCCGAGAAGTGCGCCTTGAACGAGTCGAACGAGTCGAACTGCTCGTCCAGGGCGTCCGCGAGTTCGCCGCCGGGCTCACCGCCACCGTCGGGTGACATGTTCTCCCAGAACACGGAGTGGTTGACGTGACCCGAAAGGTTGAACGCGAGGTTGCGCTCGACCGCCTTTATATCCCCCCACTCGTCGTTTTGCCGCATCTCCTCTAGCTGGTCGAGCGCCGCGTTCGCACCGTTCACGTACCCCTGATGGTGTTTGTCGTGATGCAGTTCCATGATGCGTGCGTCGATGCTCGGCTCCAGTGCGTCGTAGTCGTACGGCAGGTCTGGTAGTTCGTAAGTTGCCATTCGAAATCCCCCGTGTGCTGGTCAACGGAGGTCGTGTTAAGCGTTAAGGCGAACGACGAAGGGTGACCGGGAGACGACCGTACTGGCTTCGAACGGCGGTGTCGACCTCCGCGACGCGGGTTCTGGGTATCGACGCCGCCCGACGATCCCACACTCGACTGTCGGTACTTCCCATCGAGTCAGTGGATAGTCACGACTGACGGGGTTAGATTCTCAGGAAGCGTCTGGATGGGTGATTATGAGATTTCTCTACCATCCAGACACTGTTCTTACGGCTGC
>NZ_JBPEHH010000097.1:0-13792 GCF_054177595.1 Haladaptatus ordinarius
TCTCCCGAACACGTGGTATCGAGAGGCGAGACAACCAGCTCCGTCACGCCAGACGCTTCTTGAGGAGGTGAATGCAGCACTGTATGCTGGTTTTACGTCTTAACCGAATACGAATGGGGCAACCATGTACGCAACACTATTACGCTCGTCGATGCTCGTGACACCAGTCCTCAATATCGCGACGATATCCCAAATAGGTGGTCGGACGTCGCCTGGGCCACTCGCGATTCTGGTCGGCATTGCAGCCGGTGCTGCGGCCGTGGTCAGCCTGGCGACTCATGACAGTCCCTCGGGTGCACTTGTAGGCGTCATGGTCTCAGCAGCGCTCATCCCGGCAGCCGCGACAGCTGGTCTCGGTCTCGCCTGGAACTTCCCCCGCGTCGCTCTCGGTGCAACGGTACTGTTGATCATTAATCTCGTCATGATCAATATAGCCGGCCCGGTCGTTCTCTGGCTAATGGGCTACCGACCTGATGGATGGGAGGAGAATCCCATCAAGTTGATCGAAAGTCCGCGAGTCTCGCTTCAAACGATGAAGCGATACACAGCATCAGTGGTCGCGGTGCTCCTCTTAGTTAGCGCGATGAGTTCCGGCGCTGTCGCGTTCACTCAGCAAATCACCTACGAACAGACTGCGAAGTCGTCGGTCGACGACGTTCTTGACCAGCCAAAGTACCAGGAGGCCAAACTAAAGAAAGTCAGTGTCAGCAAGGATTACCTCAGCATGGATCAGAAGACGCCGGCTCGCGTCAGTGTCGTTATCGGTGAACAGAATGGATCTTCGTATCCGCAGTTGGCCGGCGAGATCCAAAAGGAGATTATGGATGATGCAGGCATCCCCGTTACCGTCTCCGTCACAATGGATACCCAGAAGAAAGACACTTCAACAGCCAACCATAAACAGATGCAGAAGAAGGAGAAACGGTGGTTGGTGAGTAGTAACTAGAATTCCTCTCATACTCACCAACTCGTAATAATACCATGATTCCAACTCGAACGCAGCGTGCAGTAACGCTTGTCAAATCCATTGCGTACGAGATTCGGACAGAAAAGGTCACGTTCATGGCCGCCAGTATCGCCTATCACGCGTTCATTTCGTTGTTCCCTCTCTTGCTTCTTTTACTCGCTGTAATTTCAACGGTCGGTAACCTATCGCTAAAACAGGCCTTCATGGAGCTTGCACAGACGATGCTCACCCCTGGCGCAAGCGAAGTGCTGATCGGCGAACTACGGCGGGCGAGCACGTCAACTGGAATTTCGATCGTCAGCATCAGCTTCTTCCTCTGGGGCACCTTACGAATCTTTCGAGGGCTGGATACGGCGTTCTCCGACATTTATGCGTCCCAGGCAAGAAACACGCTCGTCGACCAGTTTGTCGACGGACTGGTTGTACTGACGACGGTTACTGCCATCATCATGGTCACTATTGTCGTTGAATGGAAGGCCTCCATGCTTCCTGTGGGCGATTTCGACTGGCCACTCAGGCACCTGGTGCTCGTCGGCGGCATGCCATTCATGTTCCTCCCGATGTACTACGTCTTTCCCGATGTGGACGACCTGAGTATCCTTGAAGTGCTACCTGGTGTGCTGATTGCGACGATTGGAGTGACGACGCTCGAGTCGCTGTTTCAATTCTATATCTCATTCAGCAGTAAATCGCCCAATCAAAGCATTGTCACGGCGTTTCTGGTGCTCCTAATGTGGCTCTACCTCAGCGGCGTCGTAATCCTGCTCGGTGCCGTGGTAAACGCGGTCACCGCCAACCGGAGCCAGAATGTGAACGTTCGGCCGCTGATCAATGGTGTGCCGTTCAAGGAGCAGGTTCCCGAATCGGACATTGAAGAACTCCTCGCCACACTCGATAAACTCGACGAGAGTACAACCCGTGCTGAAAGTATTGTATTGGACATCGACGGTGAAGACGTGGTGCTCCCCTCAGCCGACATCTCCCGCGTCGAGACCGGCGAATCGGGAGTGCTCCACGGAAGCGGTCTTGTCGGAGTCGAATTCTACTGGTCGCCAAAGAGACGGTGTGACGAACGCTCAGATGATCTGCAAGACACATTTAAAAGGGGTTAATGCCGTCCTCGGATGCCTACGAAAAGGCGCGAGCAGTGTATACGTAGCGACGTGGGAAGCGTGTATTTGAGAATCGCTGTACCGAACCCAAAGCCGGTGAAGGCAGCCAACACAACGATATTTGATCGCGTAGACCGGTGAGCCGAACGACGAAACGGCAGTTCTAAAACCTCGGCGATGACGAGAGTGCCCATCGAAAGACAGTCGAATACTGCAAACACAGTGGACACGATGTTCAAGGTCGGATCACGATTCAAAGAGAAGAACGGATACGAAGCGTCTCCGTGACCGACTCGGAAAAACACGAATCCAATACCGAGATACAAAAACAATCCGACTGCAGCCACGCACATCCCTATAAAAGAGACGGAACATACGACCGCCAACCATCTTTCGAGTGGGGTAGCCATGATCACTCAGACGCTATTCGATCACAGCCACCGTTCGAGCCGTGAGACGATTCCGAGATCGCGCTTCGCCATGATGACCGTACTTTTCGCTCGCCAGCCGATTTGTTCGGGAATCACCCCGAAGACGAACTGCTGAAGCAGTCCCTCTCGTGTTGCGCCGACGATCGTCAGATCATATGACTCAGACCGGTCGACGACCGTTTCGACGATGTCGTCACCTTCGAGAACGCTCGTCGACACCTGTTGCTGGTTCTGGAATCGATTCGCTGTTTTATCTAGTATCTCCTGTGCATCTTGGCGATCTTGGTCAGTTGCACCTGCTTCGAGGATATGAATGATCTCTACTCCAGCATCAGTCGAACGCGCAACCGTATCTGCAACGTCCGCGGCGAAGTCGGCGTGCGGGCCGCCCGCGGTCGGAACGAGGATCGAGTCCACCGTGCCCGCGTCAGTACCGATTCGCTCGACGAGCACATCACAACTCGCATTTTGGACGACATCGTCGACGTTACTCCCGAGGACGATATCGCGACGTTGGGTCTTGCGCTGGCCTTTCCACCCCATCAATACGACGTCACTGTCGTACTGATCCACGGTATTGAGGATCGCCTGTGATACGTCGTGGCCGATTCGAATCGTCCCACTCACCGGCACATCCGCTTCGCGGGCGATTTCCATCGCTTCGTCGAGCGTTTCAGGTTCATTCGTCACGAACTCACGGCCCTCCGAGGGTGGCGTCTGCTGGGGCACCGTTACGACGCTCATCACAAGGATCTCCCCGTTCGGATACGTCTCTTCGTCACGTGCGAGGTCAACGGCGGTTCGCATCAACTGCTCGGCATTTGCTGGATTCGCGATGGGGACGACGATCTGGTTCTCTGCCTCAGCTGCCGGTTCGGGGGAGACCACGGTCGGGGTCTCCTCTTCGAGTTGCTCGGCTTCCTGCTGTTTCGAGTAGCCGTAGTAGATACCGAGTCCGAGGAGCATCCACACCGCTGTCGTGACCAGCGCAACGAATCCATGGGAGTTCTGCCCCGAGAAACCGGGCTGCAGGCCGAGTTCGAGTAAGAGGAACGGCGTGAGCAGAATCTGGAGGACGATTCCGATGAGCGGCGGCCACGGCATGTACGGCACTTTGTACGTCCGAGGCAGGCCGGAGTGCGTCTGGCGCATCCGGATGACCGTCCAGTTCACCTGCACGAACAGCAGGATGAACATGATATCCGCGGAGGCAGCTACGCTCTCGATGGGAAGTGAAACGGCCATTACGGCGATGATGATTGCTGAAATCAGGATCGCCCAATGAGGCGTTCGCTTGTCAGAGTGAATGCTGTCGAAAATACTTGGGAGCGCACGGTCACGGCCCATTGCGAACGAGACGCGACTGGACGAGTACACCGTCGCGTTCAGCGCGCTCATCGTTGCTGCCAACCCAGCAAACAGCAAGAGAGGTACGCCGTAGGGAACGAACTGGCCCGCCGCACTGATAATACCGAGTTCGCCCATGTAGCCGAGTGCTTCCCACGTCGGGAGCGATGGACTCGCACTGCTCGGAATCGACGTGCCGGAGATGAGTTGTTGTGTCACGTCGATACCACCGATGGCCGCGAATGCGACGAGCACGTAGATCGGAACGACGATGTACATCGAGTAGAATACCGCCTTCGGCACATTTGTTCCGGGGTCAACGACTTCCTCACCGGATTGGACGATAATCTCGTACCCCTCAAACGCGATGTACGTGAATCCCATTGCACCGACGATGCCCATCCAGCCCGCAGGTGCGAAGCTGGGACTGTCGAGGAACTTCGCCGTCCAGTTCGGCTGTTGGAAGGTCGCCCAGATACCGAACCCGACAAAGAGACCGAGGATGACCACTTTGACTGCAGTGACGATGACTCCAGCCTTCCCCGTCTCTTCCGCCCCGCGGAAGTTGATGTATGCGAACGCCGAGATCATCAATACCGCAAGTAGTTTCTCGTAGACGATGATTCCGAATCCGAACGCCGGGAAGTGAAGAAGACCCAGGTATTCGAGGAAATGGACGAAGAACGTTCCAAAGGTTACAGCGTATAGCGAACACGCGACTGCGTGGGCGAACCAGCTCATCCACCCGGCGTAGAAGCCGTTGGGGTCAACGAGCGCTTCTTTCACCCAGAGGTAGCCCCCACCCGCCTCGGGGAACGCTGCACCGAGTTCCGCGTACGAAACGGCGGTGAACATCGCGACAAAGCCGTTGAGGATGAACGCGACGGTGAG
This sequence comes from Haladaptatus ordinarius, assembly GCF_054177595.1. NCBI lineage: Archaea > Methanobacteriati > Methanobacteriota > Halobacteria > Halobacteriales > Haladaptataceae > Haladaptatus > Haladaptatus ordinarius. Next base: position 4,749 of record NZ_JBPEHH010000097.1, read on the forward strand.
GGCGGGGCCGGCGATACCCGCTGCAAAGCCGGTGAGCGCGAAGACACCGGCGCCGATCATCGCGCCGACGCCGATGAAGGTGATGTCGAACAGGCTCATATCGCGGGAGAGTTCGGTTTCGACCTCCCCCGTCCCCGTCTGTTCCGTCTCTACTGTCTCTTCGCTCGTCGGTTCTTTAGCCATACGTACACACTCTGCACACTGAATACTGGAAAAGTAATTGGTCTTTTAAAGTGTATGAGGAAAGCTGAAAGGGTGGGCTGCGAGTGAAAGACGGTGGCCGGCAGAATCGTCCCATGGCAATTTTCTCCTCCTCCGCCTCCACCAGTCTTACTGGAGTCGGTCGCTTTCCGACCCCGTGAACAGTTCCATGACTTCCGGTGCGAATCCTCGCTTCGAGAATACCGTGACGAGGTCACCGGGTTGGATTTCCGTCTCGCCGCGTGGCGTGATGACCGACTGGTCACGCTGGATCGCGACGACGAGAATATCCTCGTCTAAAATTCCTATCGTGTTCGCTTCTTGGAGCGTCGTTCCGGCGATTTTGCATCCTTTCGTGGCCGTTATCTCGAAGACTTCTGCCCCATCGCCGAGATGCATGAAATCCTTCACGGAGGGACGCTGAACGGCACGGTAGAGATATTCTGCGATGAGGTGTTGTGGGTTTTCGATGACGTTCACACCCAACTGGCGGAATACCTCCATATGTTCGGAATTATGTACGACCGAGACGAGCGATGGAATTTCGAGTTCTTTGGCGAGCAACATCACCATGATATTGGTCGCGTCTTGGTCAGTCGTACCCAGAATCGCGTCGGCTTGCTCCGCACCTGCTTCCTCCAACGTCTCGATGACGGTCGCATCGTCATTGATAACCAGACAATCGTAGTTTGTCGCCGCCATCTCGGCGGCATTCGAATCCTGTTCGATAACGACGACATCGTTGTGTTGTTCTGTAGCAAGCCTGATCGATTGTCGCCCGATACTGCCCGCCCCGACGATGATAAGATACATCTCTTTGGAATATCTACTAGCTCATAGTATATAGGATTACCCAACTAGGTATATAAGTATCCGGCATGAAGTACAATTTTGACCCATCGATATTCCGGTTCCAATAACGACCTGTCGGAATCGATAGCTGAGGAGCTAGCACCCCTCGATGATGCCACACTTCGGGAGGTCATCGACTACGCCCAAACCCTTCTCGACGAACGGCTTCCATCGAAGGTATTGATCGAAACAGCGGCTGAAGAAGAGATCGTCAGTATCAGTGAGCGGTTTGGATACACCCTGATAACGAAAACACAACCGTGCGCAGATGGATGTGCTGACTGCCCGCATGGGCCGTATCTCTATCGAGTTCGAATCGAAAGCTCGATAGTGGGTGGTAACCCGGCGCTTCACTGGTCGTTCCTCGGTCACGTTGAAACGTAGATCGGTTCCAGCATCTCTAATACGCTAGTAAGTAGCGCACCTTCGAACGACAGTGACCGTCACCATCGGACGAAGCTGCCAGACAATCCTCATTGATGGTCGAGCCGAAAGAGAGGACGAAAAACGGTTTTAGCGTGCTCCTGATTGACTTAGTCATGGGATATCGGCTCGACGAAATCGACAAGCGGATCATCTATCGTCTGATGCAAGATGCACGAAACACTTCTGCACCGCAAATTGCCGACGAAGTGAACGTCTCAGCCGGAACGATACGGAATCGCGTCCAGAAGATGCAAGAGCACGGAATACTCACCGGATTCCACGCAAACGTCGATTTCGAGCGTGTCGACGGGCAATTGACGAGTCTGTTCATCTGTACGGTCGAGGTGCCGAGCAGGGAGGGACTCGCGCAGCGCATTCTCGAAATTCCCGGCGTCATTAACGTCCGTGAATTGATGACCGGACGGGGCAATCTCCACGTCAAAGCGGTAAGCGATGATACGGGTGATCTCTCCCGAATCGCGTACGAGCTTTCTAACTATGGACTCGACATCGAAGGTGAGGATCTCGTGCAGAACGAGCGTTTCCACCCCTATCACCAGTTCGGGCCAGACGAACAACGCGGCCACATTTCGATGGCCGACCTGGTGAGTCTCTCAGGCGAGGCAGATGTCGTCGAGTTGGTGATCGACACTGACGCTCCCATCGCCAACAAGACGCTGAAAGAGGCAGGACAGGAAGGGATGATCGGCGACGAACTCCTCGTGATTGCGGTCGAACGTGACGATACGGTTCTCACTCCGAAGGGGAGTACTCGAATTCAGCCGGACGATGTCGTGACGGTTTTCTCCAGAGAGGGTGTTTCCGAAGACGTTCTTCGAGAATTCGTGGGTGAGTAGTAACGGCGATTTGGCCCTGCCAATCAGCCACCGACCACGATAGCTGGGTTAAGTGACATCCTCCCCGCCGTGAACGGCGGGGCTTCCCACACGGTGGGAATGCCAGTCAGTCGTCGCTGGCTGTGAGTTCCGACTCCCGAAACGTCGTGAGGGTCATTTGCGCTGGTACGCTCGTCTCACGGTGAGTCGTGGCCGTGTCACTACGGCCCCCATCCCGAGGCGAGTCATCGCCTGCCTGTTTCCACGGCAGGCTCTCTCCCCACGGGTCTACGCGACGTGCAATGGTCACACTTGCAGTGGTCACGCGGTATCGCGTTGAACTCGGACACCTCAAGGGGGCCCCTGCAGCTCTGTGCCCGGTGCTGTCCCGGTGGACCGGCAACGTACTGGACGCGAGAGCTCGATGAGCACCGCGTTGGAGGAGAATAGCACGAAATCGGTGAGCCATCGATAGGGACCAAGTGAGGCTCACATCGAACACACTCAATGACTATTCGTCTGATAGGCTCCAGCACGTTGCGCGTTATGCTGAAGAACTCGCCGAGTACCAGGAACGTGAGGCCCGCCTCGCAGAGGACGACGACGAAGACGAGATCGATGAGCGTCTCGACGACCTTCCGGATGATGTCCCATCGAAGGCGACGATCACGGTGAAAGAGATTAACGACAACCGCTACTACTGGCAGTGGCGTGATGGCGACAAGATCCGCTCCAAATATAAGAGTCCGATTAATCCCGACGACTAGCGGAGAGAGCGTCAGGGGAGAGTCTAACTGGTGTCAATCGACCCCCCGTGTTCGAAGTGAAAATCGGGAGTAATTCCTACAAGAATCACGAGAGAGACCAGTTTACACTTCGATGACGGGGGGTGTGTCTGAGCAAGGTTTACACATCGATGATAGGGGGTGTGCCCACGTAGTAGTTACACATCGATGACGGGGTGTCAGACGTTCGGCTTACACTTCGATGACGGGGTGGCAACAGAATTGCTGACGACCACACTATCAGTTCTGTTGCAGATCGAGGGGATACTCAGTTACACATCGATGGCGGGGGGTCTGGGTGTCCCTATACTTCGTTGCCGGTTCCAGGTCTAAGAGACTGAATGGCGAGAATACAAGCGATAGCGCGTCCGTATCACTTGGATAAACATCGATGAAGGTGAATCTTTTTAATGCTCCGGCATGCAGTAAGCATATGACTGGTAGCGATCAGGAGGGAGCGGATCAATCTACCCTAGATGAGAAAACGCGTTCTAATGTGGACGAGGAATTAATCGAACCTGTCCATGAAGATACTGCTGGAGACACGATCCCCGATCAGGATAAGGAAGCGACGACGGATAGTAGTCAGCTGTCGATCCGAGACATGCTCGATGTCGAGGGGGAGACATCAGTTTTCGTAAATCGGGACCTCGTCGAGCCGGACACGATCATCGACGAGGAGCGAATCGTGGGCCGCGACGAGCAGCTTGAATCCGTCGTTTCATTTCTGAAGCCAACGCTCCAAGGAAACCGCCCCCCGAATATGCTCCTATACGGTCCTGCTGGGACGGGTAAATCGCTAATTATCGGCGCAGTCACGCAGCAAATCATCGAACTCTGTCAATCCAAAGGCGAACGATTCGGCGTAGTCGATATCAACTGCCAGCCGATTAACACCCTTGATCAGGCGGTCTACGAACTCGTCCAGACTGTCGCGAAGGATGTCGGTGCAGCGACCGGCGTTCCCGAGACGGGCGTTTCTACAAAGCGCAAGTACCGACGTCTGTACGAACTCATCAACGACCATTACGACTCGGTCATATTCATCCTCGACGAGATTGACCTCCTGGTCGGCCGACGATCAAACGAGGAACCCGCTTATTCGAAACTGCTGTATCAGTTGTCGCGCGCGAGTAATACGAACGAGATCGAAGGACGAGTCTCGGTCGCAGCGCTGACGAACGACCCGAAGTTCATGGAGGACATCGACGGTCGTGCTGAAAGTTCGTTCAATCCTCGCGACGTCTACTTCCCCGACTATGATGCCAACCAATTGCGCGAAATCCTCGGTAATCGTCGTGACGCATTCCGCCAAGATGCATTAGAAGATGACGTAATCCCACTAGTTGCTGCATTTGCGGCGCAAAGTCACGGTGACGCGCGAAAAGCAATCGACCTGTTCCGTGGTGCCGGAGACCTAGCGGATGAGCGCGGTGACGCGGTGGTTCGCGAGGACCACGTTCGTGAGTCCCAAGAAGAAATCGACAAAGACCGCTCGATGAAACTCGTTGAGGGACTCACGACGCAGAAAAAGATCTCGCTATACTCCACAGCTGCTGTCGCCTGTTACTCGAATCGGTCGCGAAGTTCTGTCCCGAGCCCAGCAGGATTCAAGGTATACCAATGGGTGACTGACAAACTTGATGCCGACCAGATGACTCGGGAGACGTACGTCAAGTACGTCAAGGAACTCTCCACGTATGGTCTGGTATCAACGGCTCGGAAGAGTCGCGGTCGCGGTGGCGGGATGTACATGGAGTTCACGTTCACAGGAGATCCCGAAGCGATGATGAGCCGGATCGTCGACGACACGCGCTTAGAAGCTATTGACGAACAGGAAGAACTCCTCCGAACCGTCGTCAATTCCCAGCTAAAGCAGTTCCACGATAAGTAAGGGGGGCATCGATCCCGTACGTCGGTTATTGAATGGACCCACCCCCCGTGTTCGATGTGTAAACTCGAACGCCCTCCAGAACATCGGTGTTGTGAGGTTCCGGGGAACCGGTTGAGCAAGCTATCCCCGATGGGTGGACGAAGGGCACAAGCGTCTCCTCCAGCGGTTCCCGTGAACCCTCACCCCCCGTCATCGAAGTGTAAACGACGGGGAGGGCGGATGGCATCACTGGTGGTGGAAATGTCTCGATCGGAGGGAAAGGCCACGAGAAACCTGAAAACAGCACGAAGAGAGAAAAAGATGAATCCTCTGCGGGACTCCATCGACGCTCGGTTAGTCGGGAGACTTCTCCTCCTACTACTCGCGCTGACTCTATCGCGGATATAGTTGTGCAGCCTACCACATAAAACTTTGTCAGACATTATGCATTCGTTATGAGGATGAAATTCTGGAAGGTGAGACGGTCTCCCTGGTGTGTGCGAGTCTGTCGACGATTTTGGGTACTTTTGCACTCTAACCCCTACCCCTCCTTACGGTTTTACACATCGATGACGGGGGGAGGGAGTGAGGTCCGAGAAACTTCCGCAGTAAGTCACTCTTCACTGGTCGTCACGAACTCTGTCAAAACAACTCTCGAGTCTCGGCCAGTTCTCGTTGAATTACTGTCCTGACCCACCCGAGAAGAGCGATCAAGCTCTCGACAGCAAGGAGGAGCTACTTCTCGTGACATCTTCCTCGCCGTAAGCGGCGAGGTTTCCCCTGCATGGAGAATACCAGTCATTCGTCGCTGGTACGTCATTTCCGGTTGGGTACAGGTGTGTCGGTGTTCTATCTGGCGGTGCGACAGGACAACGAATCGGAGACGATCTTTGACTGCCTTGGTCGGTTCATCAGAACTGCTAGTGATCTCATCGAAATCATCGACGTGACCGATTGACACCCACCCTCTCACACAGCGGTTTTCCTGAGTTAGCCACACGAAAGTGAGGTCCAAATTGACGATGGTGACTCCGTAACAGCGGTTTTCCTGAGCTAATCGCCAGACGTAATAGCCTTCGCTTCAACTCAAGCTCACACTACTACTACTACTACTACTATCTATTATAGATGTATTGGTAGTAGTAGTAATTGCTGGTAACCTCTTTCAGCAAAAAGTCGTAGACACGGTTGCGTCTGACAGCAGTTTTCCTGAGTTACTCATTCTATTCCTGACGTCCATTTATACATGTCCGTGGTGAGCCAGTGTAAGCGCTCTTCTACCGACAATGGGCGGGGACTCAGGAAAACCGCTGTGTGAGAGTGAGAACTTTCACCCGACTCAAGAAACTCGGGAAACTCGGGAAAGGTTAATATGGTTAGATACATCAATACATACTCACATGGACGACCTTGATTCAATCTTCGCTGATGACGTCGAGCTGATAAAGAACGCCGATGTCCTCGAGGAAGACTACACGCCCGAGCAGATCATCTGCCGGGACGATGTTCTCGAGCAGTACACCAGCGTTTTCAAACCAATCTACAAGGGTCGCCCTCCGCAGAACGCCTTTCTGTATGGCGATACAGGTGTCGGAAAGACCGCGGCGACGAAATACCTGCGAGAGAACCTCGAACACGACATCGAACGGAAGAACGAACAACTTCCTGAAGATGAGCAAATCACCCTCAACGTCATCTGGATCAACTGCGAGAATTTCACAACGGGTGACCACAAAACCTCATCGTACCAAGTGGCTGTTGGAATCGTGAATCGGCTTCGGGACACGGGCAACCGAATCACGGGGACTGGCTATGCTCCACAGGACGTCTACGACATCATGTACGAGGAGCTCGACAACCTCGATGGAACCGTCCTGGTGATTTTAGACGAGGTCGACAAAATCGGGAACGATGATACCCTCCTCTACGAACTTCCCCGCTCTCGAGACATCGGGTACGTCGAAAACGTCCGGGTTGGCGTCATCGGCATCAGTAACGATTACACGTTCCGAAAGAACCTCTCTCCGAAGGTCAAAGACAGTCTGTGTGAAACCGAGATCAAGTTCCCCGCGTACGATGCCAAAGAACTCGGTGAAATTCTCAGTGCCCGTGCGGAACTGGCCCTCTATGACGACGCCTACAATCAGGAGACGATAACCCTCTGTTCGGCACTCGCATATCAGGAGGCGTCAGGAAGTGCTCGCCGAGCGATTCGACTCCTCCGACGGTCAGCCGAGATCGCTGAGGAAAATGGATCGACCCAAATCGAGGAGGGCCATATCCGGCAGGCTGACAAGGATCTTGAGTATGGGAATATCGTCGAATCAATCGTCGACCAAGATGATGAGAAACTCTACATTCTCAAGGCACTCGCCCATCTCGACACTGCCGGTCTCACGCCAGCGCGTACACGTACGATTCACACGGCATACGCCCGTGTGGTACGTGCCTATAACCAGGAGAGTGGAAAGGATCCGCTCACCCAACGTGGGATGTTCAACCACCTCTCGAAACTGGTGATGTTCGGCTTCGTGAATACGATCGACCACAATAAGGGCGTGGGCGGCGGCCAATGGAACGAACACGAGTTCAGCGATGACGTCGACTCGCAGAAGATAAAAGACGCCTTCGCGGATCGCAACCTCCAGTGGCTGAATATTGACGTCCGCGGAATCAAAGACTAACTCAGGAAAACCGCTGTGTGAGTGGCCTGTCATCCCGTGGCATACCTACTCAATCTCCTTTCGGATCGCCCCGTTCTGGGATACGAGGAATTCCACGACAATCTCGGTATTTGGACACTAACCCCGACAAGTAGCTGTTTCCAAATTCGCCGCTCCATTAACCAACAATCCTATCGCGGCTGTTGGTTAACCAGACGTAACCGACGTCATGTCTTACCCCGACCTATTCCCAGACTCGGAATTCCCGACACATATTGTCGAGACTCTCGACAATCGATTACCATCGGTTCTCAACGGTGTAACGCTGCGAACTTGGCTTCCACGTTCTCGGTAGTCGTATATTCGCCCTCGGTGGTCTCCAAAACGCCGTGGCGTGCAAGATGCGAAAGATGAGCAGAAGCTTCCCCTGGCCCGTGAAGGACGTGAATCCCTTCCAAATCACCAAATAATTCGGCACTCACTGTCCAGGTATCCACCGGTTGCATGTCTTGGACAACCCGGAGGACGCGCTCAGCACGGTCGTGGTGATGCTCGATGATTTTTCTGGCTCGTCTTGCTGGCGCTTGAATCGGGTCGCGATGTCCTGGGTAGACTTGGGTGTAGCCTCGACTCGTAAGTGTCTGGAGCGTCCCAAGATAGGTCGCCAACGGCGTCTCCACGCGGACGTCTGCCCCTCCAATATTCGGCGTATATTTCGGCAAGAGCACGTCGCCGCCAAATAAGATACGGCGATTCGCTATCTCGAAGTCGAGGCCAGCCAGTCCGGCAGTGTGTCCCGGGAGATGCGTGACGGTCCCCGTGAAATTTCCTACGGAAATTGTATCTCCGTCAGTGAGGGGAGTCACGTTGACCGACTCGCCACGGACATGCTTGTGCGTCTCGAAAAACGTTCGGAGTTCATCGCGCTTTGGCTCGGGCATTCCCCACGCATCGTATAGCGGTTCGTGCCGCTTGACCTGGTCCTGCCAGCCAGGAGCACCTTGCGCAACCAGCGATGCATCAGCCTCGTGGGCATAGACATCGGCGCCACTCACCGCCTGCAATTCGCCGGCGAGGCCAGCATGGTCGGCGTGCCAGTGAGTGAGGAAAATCCGGTCGAGATCCTCGAACGCAATATCGTACTCGCCGAGGCCAGCGGCGAGTTGCTCGCGGGTGGTATCAGTCGCCACCCCTGGATCGATCAAAACAAAGTCTGTGACTCCGAGCAAATAGGCGTTATTGTTGCCTTCGAATTCGGTATTGTCGAGTGAAATACGATGAACGTGCATTTTCGGTACTTCCCATCGAGTCAGTGGATAGTCACGACTGACGGGGTTAGATTCTCAGGAAGCGTCTGGATGGGTGATTATGAGATTTCTCTACCATCCAGACACTGTTCTTACGGCTG
>NZ_JBPEHH010000098.1:0-13729 GCF_054177595.1 Haladaptatus ordinarius
GAGCGAAGTCAGCAGCGATGTAATTGCATCCGGGGAGAGTCTCATACAACCTCCCCTTCGCTCTACGAGTTCAGGTAGCCGTCGGCTTGCGATTTAGCCTCTTAACCGAATACGAATGACCACCGCCCTACTGCATCGAGAACTGGACTGACGACGCGAACACCCTTAGGTTAGTATCCCATACTAACCACCAATGCCCAACAAAATCAAACGGTCCGGCGATGGCTTTGCTCTCCAGGTCACAAAGCCTGCCCGAGCCGCTAGGCTCGTTGAAGAGACCGACGACGAACCCACTCGTCTCGCAGACATCCGCGTATTCGCATTTGACGGTCTCCTCCTCGTCATCGACCTCGACCGCATCACTGATGAGAATATCGTCAAACTCGCAACGTCAGCTGCTTTAGACACCGTCTCGATCCATCGTGTTGCAAACGCCTCACTGCAAATCGCAGGCAATGGCTATCAAGTGCAACTCCCCGGTGCTGCAGATGCAGGATTTCACGTTGGTGACCGAACGCCCTGTACACCAGTGCCGAATATGCTCGTAATTGCAGCAGAGGGATCCGAACGAGTGGCAGCAGATATAGCGACGATTCGGCGAGAGCAGGTGTGAAAGAGGTTGCGTCGTAGGTTAGTATGGCATACTAACGAATGGACAGATGCAGCCAGTCAATCAGATTAGCAACAATAGTCAAACTCGAGAAAACACCCCCACACCGGATTTCAAATGAATCCAGACACGATTCAGGCAGGGACACAGCAAGGGAAAGAAAGAGAGGATTATCAGAGCACCTGTTAAACGGGCGCTAGAAGCGTTATCTCGGGGTAATCATTTGAAACCCGGTGTTGTTCATTGGAACACGATGGAGAAGAGGAGTACTTATGATCAAAACGGCGGTTCAGATTCCATTATATAAATGGGGTACTCGTTGGAATCGGTCTCTTTTTAGATCGGCTCTACCTCTAAAAATCGAGTTTCTTACACACACTCTACTACTACTATCTTACTGCTATAGTAATATATATAATAACGCGTTTAGAGATGCTGTTCTCCAAATGAACTCAATTCTCGGAAATTCGTCGAGAACAACCGTTTCATTACGTGAATCCTCCCTTCAAATCCTCACGTTTTCTCTGTCCTCTTTGGAACCGCCCTTTCTCTTGGAATGGATTTCATTTGAAATCTGGTGTGGGGGTGTCGAGTATTCCCTGTCTTGCTACACCCCCGAGAATTCATTTGAAATGTGGTGTGGCCAAGGGGTGGCCGACATCTCTCATCCCGTCTCTTTTATAATGAATTCATTTGAAATCCGGTGTCATCCGACCGTCTGACTATTTCTTTATCCAATGTCTGAGACGGCTAATCACAGAGGCCTGCTCTCGACACGAATCAACGAAACTGACGTGACTGGCGAAAGAACTAAGGTGAATTCATTTGAAATCCGGTGTATGGATTCAGGCACAGCACAGGTGAAAACACTCGGCGATTATGCTGCCGAGCATGGGGCTGTTGCCCATTCTCGCTCTAAGGCTCGCGACGATCCTCTTTCCGTACTTGACGAGGACGATCCCATTTTCGCCAACGAAGATTTGCTTCGTATCGACCACATTCCCGAGCATGACAAAATCGTCGGTCGAAACGACCAGATTGAAACCGTCGCTCGGCGACTCAAACCAACGATCACTGGAGGGTCTGGAAAGGGGACACTCCTTCTCGGCAAATCAGGTTCCGGAAAGACGCTTGTTACTCGGTACGTGAGTCGTGAAGTCGAAGAACGTGGTGCAGAGAATGATGTCCGAATCGGCCGTGCGATCATCGATTGTGCACAACGCCGCTCAGAAGTTCAAACCGTCATCCATCTCTCGAAAAGTCTGAATGACCCGCAGAAAACGGGGATTACGATTCCTCATTCTGGAATCGCGACGGGAGCGTACTACGACCGCTTATGGATGGTCATCGACAAACTCTACGACGCGATTATTGTCGTTCTCGACGAGATTGATCGACTTGCACCGCCCGATGACGCCCGGAATATCCCGCCAGAGGAAGCCGACGATAGTAAACTTCTCATGCAACTCTCTCGAGCTGGTGAGGAGAATGACGTTGATGCTAGCATCACTGTCGTGGGTATCAGCAACGATCTCAAATACGGTGATCGATTGGACACCCGTGTCGAGAGTTCCTTTGCTCCAGATGAGATCGTCTTCCCAGCCTATGATGCAAATCAACTGGGCGATATTCTAGACCGGCGTCGCGACGCCTATCACGAAGGCGTCCTTTCGGAGGACGTGATTCCGTTGTGCTCTGCATTTTCTGCACAGGAACACGGGGATGCACGACGTGCACTCGATCTCTTTCGACTTGCTGGCGAAGTCGCTCGTGATGCCGATGTCGATCAGGTTCGTGAAGAACACGTCCGAGCTGCGAACAACGATGCTGAGGTCACACGCGTCCAAGATTTGATCCGGGGCTGTCCAACGCAAGCAAAGATCGCAATTGCCGCACTCGCCGCCATGGACGAATTCACAAATCAATCCCATTTCAAGGCGACCGAAATGTACCGTGTCTACCGTAAATTTGCTGAATCAATCGGCACGAATGTCCTTGGCCAGAAGCGCATCACGGATCAACTTCGAGAATATGAAACGCTGAAAATCATCGATATGAACCGGACGAGTGATGGATACCGTGAAGGAACGTATCTAGAACTTTCCCTATTAGATGAAGCAAGTCTTCTACTTCAGTCGATCGGACTTGATGATCAGTGTTCTCGAATCCCGATTGACACTCAAATGCGCCAGCAGATTGTTAGCCTGGTGGGACGCTGACTTTTTCTCCAGGATGGCTGCTTTCAGGTACTTTTCAGCCCACAATTTTTGGCAGCAATTCGTCGCTACAGCTTCGAAAATTCACTAGAAGTAGGTCAGTGCTCAGGGCGAGGTGCAGCCTGATACCGTTCGATCGCGTCAGATTTCTCTACACGAGCATAGATTGTCTGCAACGTTTCTTCGGCACGCAGTAACCCGTGTTCGTCGAGAAACGCTCGTCCCTCGTCACTGAGTCCGTAGAACTTGTATGGGAGATCATTCTGCCGTTGCTCGTCAGGGAGAAACATCTCTTCGACGATTCCCACATCAACGAGTTGCTGGAGGTGCTGACGGATCGTCGTCTGGCTCTTGCTCGGATTTACGTAGTCCAGTTCTTTCAGCGTTGGAAGCTGTGATGGGTGTCCGAGTATGTCTTGAATGAGTGAAAACCGCGTTTCCTGGGTGACAACGTTCAACCGCTTGCGAACGTTGTCGAGGTCGGATGATTTGTGGCCAGACGTACTCATACTTGTTTCTTCGAGTAGTGCGTGCAAAAGCGTTTCGCCAAAATACGAATCGGTCTAAAACGATGTGGTCACTGATGAAGTCGCTACATTGATGCTCGGCGATTGAGAACACAAAAATAATGAGCACAGACGAACCAACGTTGGAAGATCTTGCCGAGAAAGCTGAGGAACATCTCCACGGCACATCGCTCACCCCGCAGGAATATGAAGATCTCAAACACAGCGTTGCGGAACTCTCACCCATTTTCACAAACGAGTCTGCCTACTTCGTTCTCGGAAGCTATGGTCGACCGGAGATATACCGGCTTCAGCTAGTCAAAGACCGACTTAACCGGCGGGCAGATACCTATGCGTTTCTCATGGTGGATATCCGAAGCGAATGGGTCAACACCTACGTCAAATTCCGACTTCTTGCGGATTACACTGATTATCTCGTGGGTGTGACCGAGCACGACCGTGGCGGTTTTCTCGTTGAGCAGGGATACTTCACTGCTCTGGAGACTTACTTTATAAAGACACACGTTTTCAAGCGTGAATATTCCAATCTAGATTCTGAGGAAGTCGATACGAACGTCGATCTCGAGAAGCCATATAGTGGAATGCAGACTGCGATCTTTGACATGCTAAACGATGCAGGCCGTCTGTGTATCTGGCAGACTGAGGCCGATCTTCTGGAATGTGCTGAAGCACTCCCTTAGCTATTGTTCTTCGTCGACACCGCGTGCGTCAAGGATTAACTGTGCCATCTCTTCGGGATTTCCCGCCGCTAACCGAACCATCGCATCGTGGACCTCACGACTCTCGTGGTTCCGAACGCCTGCATCTCGCAACTCTCGCGTCATCTCTAAATCACGTGCATCCTCAAACTCCTGCCACGATTCTTCGCGTACGTAGATACTCCGTCGCAGATCTGGGGAAAACCCGAATGCAGGCGTCTTTCGTGGATCTTTTGACTCTTCTGCTGTTTGAGATTCGTGCGATTCGCTCGATGTTTGCGATTCGCCAGGATCGGGCGAACTGTCCGAAGTTGGTGTCTTTTCTGCTTCCTCGTTGATTGCGTTTTCAAGATCGTCAAATGTCGTCATTCGTGTACCACCTCCCCGCGCTCGACGATTTGAGCGAGTTCGTCGTAGGCTTCGAGCTGGTCGCAGGTCTCATCGTAGTCTCGAAGAGGGACGCCTTCATCGTGCGCGCGGTCGATCGCTGCCCGATGTCGAATCCCGGGCAAATTCCCGTTTTGCTTCCCTTTGTCGATCGCTTCCCAATCATCGTCGGTCACTCGTGCATAGTTCGGCACGAGCTTCGAAACACCATCCCGACTGTTGATCTCCTTGAGGAGCGAACGGTCGCGCGTGTCCTGGTCGATACGATCTTGTAAGTCTGTGGGTGTGATCGCGAGGATGTTTAATTCGAAGTACTGACGTGCTTCTTGCACAAGCCGTTGAACGGTACTGGACAGTCCGCTTTCGTAGCCGCTCTCTGCACGAAGAGGGATGATGATGTTCCCTGTTGCGTACATGGCATTGTCGTTCAATTTCCCGCGATTCGCTGGACAGTCGACTACAATGTACTCGTACTCGTCACCGAGTAGCGGATTGATGAGATTTTCCTTGAGTCGTGTCGTTCCCATCGTCGCCTCCTTTAGGCCACTCTGCACATCCCCACTCGTCCATCCCCCGGAGTTGCGTCGATGTCGATTCCGCTATGTCGGTGACGGACCCGCCTCGAGCGTGCAGATCGCAGAGGTGAAAATAGAGATGAGCTACAAGATGGTTCTAAACGTGCTGGCGACCGTGTTTTTCTTGTTCCGCTACTAGCTGCGCCGCTCGGAATCAGTCGGCGACGAAAGCGGTCACGACGAACATTCACAGACGGCCGACTGACATATCTACCCACTTCCGGCCTGTTGTGATGTACCGCAAAGCACGGCGTGTCAGCTATCCGTACACCGGTGCTGGAATCCGTTCTCGTTCACTGGAGACGACGCTATGTACTTTGGCCCGTCGAGCTCGAAGCGTTATCTGAGACCGGCACCTCCCACAGCAGGATTGCCCCGGAGCCGATAACGAGGACCACGCCGCCAACAGCCAGCGCGAACAACGGTGATACATAATCGGAGATAGCGCCACTCCCGAGTTGGAACGGAACAACGGCCAAGCCGCTAACCATCGCCATTGCACTCAGCACGGTCGCCCGACCAAGGGTGCCAATCTGGTCGTTGACGTATTGACCGGCGAACGACCGCGTCACATCCGACAGCCCTCGGGCGACCATGAACGTTGGGAACGCCAAGATTGGAACGAAATACATCCCGACCAATGCTGCGCCAACGATGAATGGCAGAACGAGGAACCACGTCCGGACACCAATATGCTCCTTAATTGCACCAGTATAATAGCTGAGTACGGCCCCGAAGAGGCTGTACCCGGCGTAGAACCACCCCAGTAGCGATTCGACCTGTGACTGGGATACACCGAGATCCACGACGACGGTCCGGAAGATTGGCTGAAGGAATACGAAGATGAGGTATGTGACGGCAGCGTACAGGACGTAGTAGTAGAGGATGAACGATCGGAGATTCCGCCGTGAGAGCGCGTCTTTGACGATTCCAACAGTTTGACGCATACTCAACTCGTCAGTATCGGTCTTTTTGTATGTCTCTGGCTCGTCCATCGTGAGCAGTACCACGGCACCGAGTCCAGTGACGGCGGCCGCCACGAACCACGGGTACGAGAGGTCGATACTACCGAGATAGCCCCCAACGATGGCTGCACCAGCACCGACTGCGAGCGCGGCAGATTCGCCACGTCCGCGAACGTGGGCGAATTCGTTTTCGGAAAGATCGTCGGTGAGCGTATCGTAGAGCCACGCATCTTCACTACCCGACCGGAAATTGTATCCCGCGGACCAGAGGACATAGAGAACCGCCAACGTAAGAAACGACCCGGCGAGACCGATGCCGAGGAGCGTCACGGAGATCAAGACGGTTCCGATAAGCAGGCTCATCCGACGCCCGACGCGGTCACCGATATACCCAGTCGGAATCTCTCCGAACAGGGTTGTCAGGTTGTACAGTGCCTCAAGGATGGCGATCTGCGTGAAGTTGAGTCCCTGCGCGAGAAAGAAGAGATACATGATCGGCCGATAGAACTCGACTGCCTTGGTCGATTTGTAGAGATAGTATTTTAGAACACTTCCCCGCGCTGAATCCCACCAGCGACTCTGAGAGAGAACACCCATAGGAAAGGTATCAATCAGATACTTATAATTAGATTCCGTTATTACGTTTCATCGATATCGAAATAATTCGCGGGTACGAAAGCGTGAGCACGCTTAGAAGAGATCGTGGGATAATGTTTATAGCTTTCTTGGAGCTGTACATAACGAACTGCTGTTAGTGAAGTTAGAAACGAATGATAATTAATGCGATGCTAGACGTAATCTACGCTGATGCAGAGTAACCTGCATCTTCTACAGCGGTTACTAAGGAATCTGCATCTGTGTTTCCTTCAATTGTTGCGCTTTCAGTTGAACGATCAACCTCAACGGTAGTTACGCCGTCGACATCAAGAAGTGCCTCTTCAACGGTCTGTTCACAGCCGCCACAACTCATTCCCTCGACGGTAATGGTGGTTGCCATGCTACTCCCTACTCAGGCCTACCTTTAGCCAATTACTCTTTCGATATCGCTACTAAACCAGAGCGTAGATTTAGAATATTAGCCACATTCTCAACTAGGTATTAGTATTCAGCATGTGTACTGGAATGTGAATGCGTGAACTCGACGAGATTGATCTGGAGATTCTCCGGTTGCTGATCGAAGATTCTCGCCGTCCATACAGTAGCATCGCGGACATGGTTGATCTCTCCGCCCCAACTGTATCCGACCGCATTGACCGCCTCGAAGACGAAGGTATTATCCGCCAATTCACTGTCGATGTTGACCGACTAAAACTCGAAGAGGGAATCCCTGTTTTGGTTGATCTCTGTATTGAATCGACAGCACTCGAGTCGGTTTCAGCTGATCTCGAAGCCACGGATGTCGTCGAACACTTGTTCACAACAGCAGACTCCCGTATCGTATTTCAAGCGCACGTCAAAGATGCCGATATTCGGGGATTCCTTGCAAACGTCGTAGATCCAACAGTGATACAGGAATTCGATGTCGATCTACTGTCTAAAGTGACGTGGGCGCCACAGGTGAACGGAACGCGGTTCGCACTCGCCTGTGACGAATGTGGAAACAGCGTCACGAGCGAAGGGGTGACGACGCGGCTCGATGGGTCAGTGTACCACTTCTGTTGCACTTCTTGCCAGGGTAACTTCGAGTTACGCTATGATCGGTTCGACGAAGCGGCATAGCACTGGCCAGTAACCGGTAAAGCTCTCCCTTTCATTCATAGCTTTGACCCGTTTCGTTTCTTTGATTCATAGTAACAATCCACATTAATATGGAGACCATATCTTAGTACGACTGGATTATGGGTTCTACGATACGGATGCAGCTCGATATCGGTGGAATGAGCTGCGCCAATTGTTCACAGGCGGTGACGAAGGCCCTCGACGAGGTTAAGGGTGTTCGAGCCGCGAACGTTAACTTCGCGACCGACGAGGGGCACGTCGAGTACGATCCCGAGCAGACCTCGACACCCGAGATCTATGCCGTCATCAAAGACGCCGGTTACGAACCGCGCAGCCGGACAATCTCCATCGGTGTGACTGGAATGAGCTGTGTGAACTGTTCTAAGAGTATCGAAAAGGCACTCGGGTCGGTTCCCGGTGTAACCGCAGCTACTGCCAATTTCGTGACCGACGAAGCGACCGTCGAATACAACCCGGCGGAGACGAGTACCGCACAGTTGTACGAGACCATCGAGGACGCCGGATACACCCCTGTCAAGGACGATGATAACGGCGTATCGGAACGAGAGCGACGAGATGTAGCACGCAAAGCCGAGATCCGACATCAACTCCACCTCACAGTATTCGGCGCGGCGCTCTCCTTGCCGCTGCTTGGATTCATGGCAATCCGCCTCCTCGTCTCCCCCAACCTTCTTCCGGAGTTCGTTTTCGGCGTTGAGTTTGGATGGGTCGAGTTCCTCCTCACCACTCCCGTCCAGGCCGTTCTCGGATGGGTCTTCTACCGAAACGCGTACAAAGCCATCGTCAAGAACCGAACCGCGAACATGGACGTCCTCATCGCACTCGGACCGTCTACCGCCTATCTCTACAGCGTCGCCGTCCTCCTTGGGTTGATCAGTGGAAGTCTCTACTTCGACACAGCAGCACTCATCCTCGTGTTCATCACGCTGGGCAATTACCTCGAGGCTCGGTCGAAGGGCCGTGCGAGCGAGGCACTCCAAGCGCTCCTCCAGATGGAAGCCGATACCGCGACACTCGTTGAGGACGACGAAGAACGCGACGTGTCTCTCGACGAGGTCACGGTCGGGGATCGACTCAAGGTGCGACCAGGTGAGAAGATCCCAACCGACGGTGTCGTCGTGGAGGGCGAGAGCGCGGTTGACGAGTCGATGATCACAGGTGAATCGGTGCCCGTCGAGAAGACCGGAGGTGACGACGTGGTGGGCTCGACCAACAACGAGAACGGCGTGCTCATCATCGAAGCCACGAAGGTCGGCGACGAAACTGCGCTTCAACAGATCGTCCAGACGGTCAAGGAGGCACAGAGTCGTCAGCCTGAGATTCAGAACGTTGCCGACCGTATCAGTGCGTACTTCGTTCCCGCCGTCATCATCAACGCGTTGTTCCTGGGGCACCGTCTGGTATCTCTTTCCGGACGCACTCGCCGGATTTGTAAACGGTCTTCCCTTCTGGAGTCTCGTGGCGGGCGGACCACAGGTTGCCGGCGGCACCGTCTCGACGTTTGAGTTCGGAGTCATCGTCTTCGCCAGCGCGGTGCTCATCGCCTGCCCGTGCGCCCTCGGCCTCGCCACCCCTGCTGCAACAATGGTCGGCACGGCTATCGGTGCACAGAACGGCGTCCTGTTCAAGGGTGGCGACATCCTTGAGCGCGTCAAGAACACAGACAGCGTCATTTTCGACAAGACCGGCACACTCACGACAGGGGAGATGCGCCTCACCGACGTTGTCGTTCTCGACGAGTCGACGGTCACTGATGGTGGGACGGTCACACAGCAAGAATTGGACGCCGCATCCGCTCGAGACGACGCCTTCGTCCTTCGGATCGCTGCCAGTGCCGAGAGCGGAAGCGAACACCCACTTGCCAACGCCATCGTCGAAGCCGCCGAAGCACGGGATATCAATGTCGACTCACCCGTGTCGTTTGAGAACGTTCCGGGACACGGGATCCGTGCGATCCTCGATGAGGGCGAGGTCTTGATCGGGAACCGCAAGCTCATGCGTGATTCGGGGATCGATCCCGGGCCGGCCGAAGGGACGATGGAGCGCCTCGAAGAGGACGGAAAGACGGCAATGCTCGTTGCACTCGATGACCGACTGATCGGCGTCATCGCGAACGCGGACACGATCAAAGATAGTGCGAAGAAAGCGGTGTCGACACTTCAGGATCGAGGCGTCGAGGTT
This sequence comes from Haladaptatus ordinarius, assembly GCF_054177595.1. Classification (NCBI taxonomy): domain Archaea; kingdom Methanobacteriati; phylum Methanobacteriota; class Halobacteria; order Halobacteriales; family Haladaptataceae; genus Haladaptatus; species Haladaptatus ordinarius. The sequence goes on from NZ_JBPEHH010000098.1 coordinate 9,900, forward strand.
CTAATGATCACCGGCGACAACGAGCGAACCGCCCATGCAGTCGCCGACGAGGTCGGAATTGGCCCAGAGAACGTTCGCGCGGAGGTTCTCCCGGAGGACAAGTCCGATGCAGTCGACTCGATCCAGTCGGACGGACGGCACGCGATGATGGTCGGTGACGGAATCAACGACCGCACCTGCACTCGCTGCGGCGTACGTCGGCACCGCCATTGGGTCTGGCACAGATGTCACTATCGAGGCCGCTGACGTGACTCTGATGCGCGATGATCCCGTAGACGTCGTGAAGGCCATCCGTATCTCCGACGCGACGATCTCGAAAATCAAACAGAACCTCGTGTGGGCGCTCGGCTACAACACTGCGATGATTCCCCTGGCATCGTTTGGATTACTCCAGCCGATGCTGGCGGCCGGTGCGATGGCCATCTCCAGTGTCTCTGTTCTCACGAACAGTCTCCTCTTCCGGCGCTACGTCCCGGATCACGACTACCAACTGTTCGGGTGGAATCGATAACGATACCTCCACTTCGACTGATAGTACTCAACAACCAGAAACCGGATTTATGATCGAAACCCAATAACCTCCATATAATGCGAACAAGTCTCAACATACCCGACGACATTCTCGATGAGTTTGACGAAACGTGGATGGCCGAAGGACTGGATTCACGATCCCGTGCGGTTCGAGAGGCCATGCAGGAGTACATCGAAGGACACACCTGCCTCGAAGAGGCAGAAGGCGATATCGTCGCTGCCATTATCTTCGATTATGAACATCACAATGTCATTGAGGAAATCCACACGATCCAACACGTCTACCAGGATGTGATCCATACGACGTCACACGTCCATCAGGGTGAGTGGTGTCTCGAGACGGTGTTCTGTACCGGTGACGCTGCGCGTGTTCGCCAACTCGTCTATCAGATCCGTGATTTCGACGCGGTGGGCCGAGTGAAACTCATGTTGCTACAGTGATTCAGAGGTCGTACAGGCGGCTGTACTTGTCATCGAGATAGTCGAGGAAATACGTCGGACTGAGCGGCTCACCGGTTGCCGCTTCGATCAACTCATCGGTCGGATAGCGTTTCCCGTGGCGATGAATGTTCTCTCGAAGCCACGATTTGATCCGCCCAAAACCCGACTCTGAGATCACCCCATCGAGGTCACCCAGCTGGGCTTGGGCTGCCGCGTGAAGCTGCGCTGCGAGGACACTCCCAAGTGAATACGTCGGGAAGTATCCGAACGTCGCGTTGCTCCAGTGAACGTCCTGAAGACACCCATCGGCATCTGTTTCGGGGCGCACACCCAGATACTCCACCATCTTGTCGTTCCACACCTGTGGTACCTCGTCGACGTCCATTTCACCGCGAACGAGCGCGCGCTCAATCTCGAATCTGAGAACGATATGGAGATGATACGTGAGTTCGTCCGCGTCGACGCGAATGAGGTTGTCCTCGTGGACTTGATTCGCTGCTTCGTAGGCCGCATCCACGGATACCGATGAGAGGTGTGGGAACGCTTCGGCCAGACGCGGAAGCGCTCGCTGCCAGAATGCACGGGAGCGGCCGACGTGATTCTCCCAGAACCGGGATTGGGACTCGTGGATGGTCATGTCACGTGCCTCACCAACCGGTGTTCCGTAGTGTTCATCGGGGAGCCCCAGCACATAACAGGCGTGTCCGAATTCATGGATCGTACTTGTGAGTCCATCGAGTAAGTCGTCACCGCTGAAACGCGTTGTTACGCGGGCATCGAACTGTGATCCACGCTGGAACGGATGCGGTGCGGTATCGAGACGGCCACGGTCCCAGTCATATCCGAGGAGGCCCAAAATGTCTCTCGTCATCCGTTCCTGGGTAGATGGCTCGAACTCACCGTAAAATGTGTCCGTGGCGAGTTTGACGTCGCTCTGCTGAATGGCAGCAACGAGTGGTGGAAGACGTTCTTTCAGTGTTTCGAGCGTCTCCATCGCCGCATCGTAGTCGAGATACGGTTCGTATTCCTCAAAGAGGACGCGGTATGGATCACGAGAGGAATCGATGTGCTCTGCGTACGTTCGCTTGAGGTCGACCAGCTCTCCGAGCGTTGGGGCGAACCGTGCGAAGTCAGCTTGTGACTTCGCCTGCTGCCAAGCTTCGAACGCATCACTTCTTGCCTGTCTTGATCGTTCGATGTGTTCCAGTGGGATACGGGCTGCTCGATCGTGCTTGCGGCGAATTTCCCGCACGTTCGCCGCCTCCACCGGTTCGAGGTGTTCTTTGTCGAGTTCGTCGAGGAGCAGGCCCATCTTTTCAGATGTTAAGAGGTCGTGTTCGACCCCGGACAGCGCTGCGAGTTGCCGGGAACGTGCGGTGGTGGCACCAGCAGGCATCATGGTTTGTTGATCCCAGTCGAGGATCCGCGATGCGTGGCTCACGTTTAATAACCTCTCTACGTGCTCTTGGAACGCTTCGTACGGATCTGCTCCCTTCATGCGTGCGGTGCATCGAGTGATGCCGCGAACTCCTTAGCAGGATGGTCGTCGGGCAGATCAGCGAACCAAAGCGGCTCGCCTTCCTTACGTTCTGCTTCGAGCAGAGGGTTCACTTTGTCTTGCAGATACTCGACGAACTCCGTCGGCGATTGGTTCGTTCGCTGGCCCTTGAAAATGAGGATGAACGCGGAGTCGTTGAATGGGACTTCGTATCCAGTCGGGACATCAGGGCCGAACCAGAAGATGTCATCGGCGGTCATGTGTCTGCGCTCACCACGAGCACAGAGTACCCACTCGCCGCGCAGGGTCATGATAATCGATTCCGTCTCGTGTGCATGTTCGGCCGTGTAGAGACCGGCCGGCATCTCGATGAAGTGACTCTGCATGTCCTCGCCTTGGAGGAGCAATCCGATCCGTCCCTCAAGTGTGTCTACCGCCGGTTGGTCGTAGACATTCTCGATGACCTCAACGCCGTCGGTTATGTTTTCGACATCCGGAAGTGGCATGGATTCGTCCATATAGTGATCCCTGATAACGCTTGTCGGAGACGGTAAATAGATTGTTAGTACGGAAATAGGTGTTACGTAATAACAAGAACAAAGCCGAGTGGTTGGTATGATCTCGTATGGCAGACTGGATCGGGAAAACGTTCCGGAGCGATGCGGGGTGGAATCACCTCGAAACACTTGTCGACATCGGAAACCGGATGGCCGGTAGCGACGGCGAACGCAAGGGTGCCAAGCGCACATGCGAGAAACTTTCCGAAGTCGGTGCACGAAATGCCCATCTGGAGTCGTTCGACCTGCAAGGATGGCTTCGTGGCACGAGTTCGCTCGTCCGACAAGGCTCAGGCGAATCGTTCGACTGTATCGCCCTTCCCCGAAGCCCGAGCGAAGCGGTAACCGCGGAGTTCGTCGATCTCGGCTACGGGGTCGAAGAGGACTTCGCGGACGCCGACATCGAGGGGAAGGTCGTCATGATTGCGTCGAACGCCCCGCCTCACTACGACCGGTTCCCCCATCGGACCGAGAAGTACTACCACGCGGTCGAGAACGGTGCCGTCGGATTCGTCTTCCGAAACCACGTTGAGGGATGTCTTCCGCCGACAGGTAGCGTCGGTCGGTCAAATACCCCGATTGGAGACATTCCCGCACTCGGTGTCAGTAAAGAAATTGGGACGCGGTTGGCGCGAGTCGCACAGGGCGAAGACGTTGAACTGTCGGTCGATGCCGAGATCTACAATCGGTACTTCCCATCGAGTCAGTGGATAGTCACGACTGACGGGGTTAGATTCTCAGGAAGCGTCTGGATGGGTGATTATGAGATTTCTCTACCATCCAGACACTGTTCTTACGGCTGC
>NZ_JBPEHH010000099.1:0-13522 GCF_054177595.1 Haladaptatus ordinarius
ATATCCTTGTAGTAGCAGTGGAGAAAGCCCCGAAACAGATCTGGCGGCTGGTGAACTCGTGTTCGCCCCCGGCGAGCGGGGGCGAACACGTCGTACTCCAACAGAAACTCGAATTCAAGATATTCGAACAGCGGTACTGTTTCGGTCGCCGCTGCCTTCAAGAAGTCGTCAACCGAAGCGACGTCTTGCAGGGTTGCGGTTGTATTGGACACACTTTCCGCACCCTGCTGCTTCGTACGTGACGCTTTCTATGACACGCTCTACTACTATATGCAGACTTATTCTTCAGTTCTAATCTGTCTCCTCTAACTCTTCAGCATCCAACTCACCCGCGAGGTAGCTCCGACCCTTGTCAGTGATCCCGTAGTAGCCTTCTTTCTCCTTCTCTTTCTGCACTAATCCATGTTCTTCTAAGAGTTGGAGGCGGTGTCGTACTGTGGAGTAGCCGACACTATACCCACTCCGTTCTAAATTGTAGTGTAGCGGTGCTGGCGGAAGTGCCACATCCTTTTCGTGGAGATATTCGAGAATAGAGTCATCATTACCAGTCATCCACGAAACTCGAGGCCGCATATCGCGACAGACAGGAACCGTTTGTTTAATCACATCGATGTGTACCATACTTAGCACAAACAAGCTTACTATGAGCGTATATGCGCTAACTTTTTGGGCCTACACTCTCATAGTGACACCAACGACTGCTCGATGGACTAGCGAGTCCGGGAAAATCTGAAGCGGACGCGTGCTTACATCACGCGTCCATCGTGCGGTCGTTCGAGGAACCGCATGTCTATATACACACACGCGGGACTAAAGTGTCCCGTCCGAGAGCCACAGCACCCACCAACCACCATCCACCGACAGACGAAGCCAAGTTTTTCACACCCGTGGAGGGGTGAGGTTCAATGACTAACCACTCGCCACGCACAGAGACGATTCTCAGTCTCGAATCAACCGATCGCATCCAGATCACCACTACGAACCGCGCGTTCACGGGGATCGTCTATCAGTGCGACCACCGCGAACCTGAACTCGCCTGCCGTGGGCCTGAACCGGGCGAACGAACGCTGTACGTCGTCACTGCCTACAATGACCGCTATCGATTGCAATACTGCTACTACGACACAATAGACCACACTGAAACCAAACTCGATCGCTATGGGTGGACACCCGATGGGCGGTACAGCTGGCTTCGTACTGGTGCTCGTATCGAGGACATCACCACCCCAACGGCGGGTGAGCAGGAATGACGACCACCCAGCGTGCGATCATCCCGCGGCCGTTGGACCCACGCGACACCAACGCACTCACCCATTATCTCTCGGCAGGTGATTGCGTTCGCATTACGACGACCAAACGGCCCCAAACGATTCTCACGGTGAGCGAGGCCCATTCATCGACCACCCACGCACTACAGCTGATCTTGACGGCGCCGCCAGTGACGACTGCACAGCACGCTACCTACCAGTGTACGGCTCTCCAGTCTGAGTCTCCGATGACTGTCATCGAATACACGCACACCGCCAGTGACACGACCGCCCGCTGTATCGGATCGCTCACCACTATCGTCCACTTCCCTCGTCTTTCGGCACCAGCAGACGGCACGGCAGCCAGAACGAAGGTGCGTGCCAATGAGTAACACCATTGTTTCCGGAGCGTCCAGTACTCTTGATAACGACGTATCGATTAGCGACCTCGCTGACCACGTCCAGACACTGACCGACCGCATCGACGACTTGGAAGCAGCAGTGGCCGAGAAAGACGAACAGATCACAGAGCTCCGTGCTGACCTCGAACAGAAAGATGCCCGAATCGAGAAACTCGAAGACCGAGTAACGGATCTAGCGAACAAAGCAGACGAGGCAGAGGCTCATCGAACGGCCATTACCCGCAAAACAGAGTCTTGCGATGAACGGATCGATGAACTGCAAGCCCGTGAGTTTGAGAAAGGCGCCCACTTGCTCGCCGAGAACGTCGACAAAGACTGGATCACCGTTGCGGGGAACAGACTCGAGCGCATCACGAAAGATGACGGCAACACCTACTTCCGACTCCCCGGAGAGGAAGACGCCCTCGGTCGTGGTGGTGCCGTCGCCCATTCGACGGCGGATCTCCTGCCAATCCAGCGATTTGCTCGTTATGACGACGAGATGCTTGCATCCGTGACCAACCGCAAACCCGACGAATTCGCCGCCAAGGTGTGGCGTGAACGCAACGATGCGAGTCGGTATTCGTTATGGTCCAAAGGCAGTGCTGAGATTCGGGCCTATCTTGATGCGTCGGATCTTGCCGAGTGGATTCGCCTGAAAGAGTCCGGCGTGAGCAAGAAATACTCACAGGAACTCGCTCGACGGACGATGGACGCAATGTGTGAACTCTCGAAGAATCGGCTTGGGAAAATCAAACGCCAGCGATCGAAGGACGGATTGAGCTACAAAGAAACCCGGCTCGTGCTCAAGTCGGACGTCGAGCTTCCCGGTAAGGTTTCGAAGGAGAACACGGACAGTAATCCGACCACAGACGGGGTTGCCGGAGAGTAGCGTGGTCGGAACCAAAACACGCCCGAGAGGGTAGCACATCTAACACGAACCCCTCCACGATCGCGGATTTGGACGCCCCGAAGTGACACAGTTCGGGACTGATGCCGGACGGCTACTTGTGAGTACGGCAGGTGTATCGGCGGCTATTGGCTACAACCCAGCGGGAGAGGGAGAAGTGGTACCGGCCACCGTGTCTGTGGTCGGAACCGCGTGCAAATCACTGGTCACAAAGCAGACTATTCACGACCATGTCTGCTTGCCCGACGTAGTATACCAAGTTCGAGTCACAGGCTATTGGTAAAAGGCGATCTGGTTCTCGGTATCCATAGTCCGGTCACGGAAGTGACTCGGCAGCTTCGAGAAGATCATCGTCCGTTCGCCACCGATACAACCGTCCCTCGTTCTCGAAGAGATCGAAGACGCCATCTTGCATCCACCCAAACGGATACTCTTCGTCGTCATACTCGCGTTTGAGAACATAGCTTTTCGAGAAGTATTCGGTGGTACCGACGAGCAGCCCCTGTTCGACGAGGAAGTCGCTGGGATCTTTCTCAGCAACACCGACGAGGTATGTGACGAGGTCGGCGATAAGACAGAATTTCTGGATGCTGTTGTCCCACTCGCCGCGGATATCGACCATTCGGAACGCGTAGGCGTCCTCCCGACGATTCAAACGATCGGTGACCCGATTCAATCGTCGAATTGGCTCTCGATCGTAGTTTCCAAGAACGAAGTACGAGCGGTCGTTCTCGTATACGGGTGTCAATTCACTCAGCGTGTGGATGATCTCTTCATTGTCGGCCAGTGAGATCTCTTCTTGATTAAGTTGCAACGTCGCGCTCATGAGAATGTCCTCTGGAATCGGCGACTCCTCGTCTGGCATACGGGATCTCTATTACGCAGGTGGTAAAGAGTTTACTAAGTAATTTACCGAATAAAGAGGTTCAGTTTACTCTGGAGTAACTTACTCCAGGGTAAACTACTTATCCTACCAGTTCGTAGCTAGGGATATGAGCACTGACTTGGGAACAGGCGGCAGGGCAGACACCCGCGAACTGGTACATTTTGTGACCCAACAGACACGATTTGCACTCCTCACCAATATCCTTCAACATCCACGACAACTCCCGTCGATGTACGAGCTCGAACAGCTCAACCCGAGCGTCAGCGACGCTACCGTGTACAAACACATCCAAAAGTTGATCGAGGCAGGTATCGTGAAGGAGGTTGCACTTTCCGACGACCAGCGCCGGCAAGGATATCCCTGGAAATTCTATGGATTGACAGACGAGGGTCGCAAGTTCCTCAAGATACACAATCTCCTCGACGCTGAAGAGACCCTGCAACGCATCTACGAGACAATTTCTGACAAACCCGAAAAGATGGTCAAATATGAAAACGCGCCACGGCCAGAGTGAGCTCGGCCACTGATCCCATCCTCGAACGTCGTTGACAGCCTGTCTGTGATTCGATGTCAAAGCACGCATACTATATCAAAAGATAGATAGAATTGTTGTGAGCGTGATCTGATTCCTCTGTCACGTATCGATGTGTTTCGACGGCCGAGAATTTTTTTCTGCCCCTCAAGGGTGCGGGGCGTTCCAGAACGAGCGTCTCGATGAGGAATGATTTCAATGAGACTTAGCGATAGCTATGCAACGGGCTTCGACGAAGACGTACCGATCGAACTAACCAACCAGTGTCCCAGATGCGGCGGCCTGGTCACTACCAACGTGATCGAAACAGACTGTGAGGACTGTAGCCTAGTCATCGAGGAACAGCGAACCAATTACAGGCCGGAGTTCGCATGAAAGACCTCCTGATGCAGTTCACTGGCCGATCACACAGCACTGTCATTGCTGAGTGTCGGCAGTGTGGAACGACAGTTGAGGTCGAAACGAGCGAGTGTCCGGAGTGCGACCACGATGGGATCGCTACCTACCGATTCGATTGACCGAGCTAATTTCCTTTCGACCCTTGCTACGAGAGAGTCTGTTCTGTACACGTCGAGGTAGTGTCATGCTGGTCCTATGAATGCAATTAGCACTATTCATTCATACTGACCGATATCGGCACGTGAGATTAGCACCACTTGGTTCGGTGAGCGTCGATCTCACTGATTTTCATAGAACGGTCTAGCTGTAGCGTTTCGATATGGGTCGAACTACCCTCAACCTATATGGAGATTCAACCCATACGTACAGACATGGACAAGAATTCAGAGGAACCAGACACAGGGCTCATGGAGCGTCAAACGACCGGTGAAGACCGTGTCCGAATGGTCGCTCGCCAAGTGTCTGAACCCCGTACCGTGAATTGGATTGCCTCGGAGGCAGAATGGTCACATGAGCCAACCAAACGCGTCCTTGAGCGACTCGTGGATGATGGCGTGCTCCGCCGCGATGAGAGTGGTGCTCACACGACCTACTCTCCAGACTATCGTCGACAGGCAATGCAAGAGGCCCTCCGACTTCGCGATGGCCACCGGACAGTTGAAGAATTAACTGATCGGCTGTCCGAGATGAAAGTCCAAATCCGGGACTGGGAAGAGACATTTGCAGTCGAGTCACCGAATCAATTGCGGGCGACGATTGCAGACGAAACCCTTAGCTCGGATGAAGAAGCTCAACGACGGGCAATCGCTCGAGAGTGGGAACATCTCCAACAGCGAATCCAGATCGTTGGATTTGCAATTCGTGAGTGGGACTTTTTGGCCCCAAGCGCAGACCGTGCCGAGGCCAGTAACTGACAGATGTCCGTCCCACATCCAGGCGGCAATCCGAATGCACAGTTATACGAGCAGTTGAAACGAGATGTCCTCGAACGCGTTTCGCATATCACAACGATCGAGTACGTTCCGGATGACGTTGCAGCCAAACAACTGCAGGCAACCTTCGACCCAACCCGCATCGATCCACCCACCGGACCAGAGGCACCCGAACTCGTCATCGAGTGGTATCGCCAAACACCGCATGATTGGTTTCGTATCAACTATAGCGACCCGAACACAGGCTTCCATGCCGGGTGGCACCAGAACGAGGATCACACGGATCTCGGACGAGCACATTTTCAGTACTCGATTGACGAGGAAACGAGGCATCAGCCAGTGACGTTCCAACACGAGACCCCATCGCTCATCCTCTGGGAAATTATTGAGAATCTCTTGGAGGAAATACTTCCGACCTACCAGCAATAGACTACCGATTAACAATTCTCACCAACTGCTCATAGTGACCGCAGTCGAACGTGAATAGTCGGGGTTGTAATCTAAACGTAGTCTCCCCGACTCTCATACACGGAGGGATCACTCTTGAACTTCCGGGCAATCTCCTCGAGGGTTTTGAATTCAGCCTTTTCGTGGCCTTTGATGTACTGGATGAACTCCTCGAGATGGGAGATCATGTGCGGAAGCCCGTGAAGGTCAGGATGGATCGTCAATGTGTAAACGCCAGCACCGCGTCGGTTGTATAGGAAGTCAAACTGCTGTTTGTAATATTGTTCATACATCATCGCGGGATTCTTATATCCCGCATGGTAGAGTGGCTGTTTGACAAACAACATCGGTGGGATATCGTCCCGATACCAGCTGATTGGGATCTCAACGACATCCGTCTCGTCGCCGTACTGATAGGGTTCCATCCACGTTTCCGGAGCCTGGTCGTATTGAATCTTCTCCCAGGAATCGCCTTTTCGCATCCACGTCGGTTCAAACTGAGTCTCCATGAGACTGCTATCATAGAGGAAGCCGTGCTTTTCGACGAGGTCGGGGGTGTTTTCGCTGTACTCCCACCAGCTAGCACGGTGGCCTACGGGTTCCTCACCGGTTACGTCCTCAACGAGGTCAATGGAAGTCTCGATGATCTCATCTTCCTGTTCGCGGGCGAGATCGGTGGGATTCTCGTGTGAATAGCCGTGGATACCGATTTCGTGTCCGCCCGCTGCGATGGCTTCGACTTCGTCACGGAATGTTTCAATCGTGTGTCCGGGGATATACCACGACGTCTCGATATTCTCGTCTTCGAACAATTGAACCAGTCGAGGAATGCCCTCTTTGCCTGCCGAGATCCCGCGAGAGAGATCGGCGGGTGAGTCTTCGCCACCATACGAGCCAAGCCAGCCTGCGACACAATCAGCATCAACGCCAATTGCCACATCGATATCACTCATGGTTGTAAATGCGAACTAGAACGCGAAGGTGCTTAGACGTATGGTAATCCGTGGGTTTTACTCGTACTATATCTATATAAAATATTATTTAATTAATATATAATTTTTATATTGAATAGACACTATAATGTGGCGCGTAGAAAACAGACTCTTACAAGAGTAAGTCGACGAACGAAGTATGCGACCTCACATTACGATACTCGGGACTGGTGGTACTATCGCCAGTACAGACAGTACGACTGGAGCTAAACCCAGTAAACGGAGCGAAGAGCTCGTGGAGGCTGTCCCACAACTCGATGACTATGCTGATATCGACGTCCGCGAAGTTGCCCAACGACCGAGTTTTGACATGGACTTTTCCACACTCGAGACACTTCGACAAACGATAGAACAGGGCGTTGCCGATAGCACAGATGGGATCGTCGTTACACATGGAACCGACACAATGGAAGAATCAGCATATTATCTTGATCTCACTCTTGACATCGATGTACCGGTTATCTTCACTGGCGCACAGCGACGCCCTGATGAAGTGAGTTCGGACGGCCCGGCGAACTTGCTGACGGCAGTCAGAGTACTGAGCGAAAATCGGATTCGAAAGTCGAACGGCGTCTATCTCGCGTTTGACGAGGAATTACACGCGGCTCGCGACGTGACAAAGCGACATACACGCAAGCTAAACACCTTCAAATCTCCCGAAAAAGGACCAATTGCAGCGATCACTCGTGACGAGGTTCGAATTTATCGAGAGCCCAAGAGCTACTCGGTTGATCTTGACGGCGACCCGTCAAACACTGACGTTCGAATGATTAAATCCGGCGTTGGAATCGATGCCAGTCAAATCGATGAAGCACTCGACGGAGGTGTAGATGGCTTGGTACTCGAAGGTACTGGATTAGGAAATACGACTGAAGCACTTGGTGATGCGGTAAAGCAAGCCCTCTCTGCTGATGTCCCCGTCGTTGTAACCTCCCGGTGTTATGCCGGAGCGACAGCTCCAGTGTATGGAACCGGAGGCGGTGGTCAAACCCTGGTTGATCACGGTGCACTACTTGGTGACGATCTGCCGGCTCACAAAGCGCGGATCAAGCTCTTGTTAGCGCTTAGTGTGGTCGATGATCCATCCGAGGTAGAATCCGTGTTCACCAGCGACCGTTCTCAGTGACACTGTCCTGTCGTTCTCAATGAAAGTTTCCTTGCAAAGAGATGTCGGTCGCTGCCGACGATTTCGATTCAGAGATACTGCGGTTCATTTCTACAGATAAATATCCTCTCCACGCTAAAGCCCGAGGACTCACACGAGTTGGGATATGAAGCGATACGTGGAATATCCGGACCGGCTATCGGTGGCAATAGTCGAGTACGGTGTCGGGTTCATCCTCACTCTAAAGGATGGGTCTTCTCCTCGACTTTTCCATAACTCTCTCTAACGTTCAATCATGGGGATTTTTTCGCCCCCTGACGGGTGCGGGGCGTTCCAGACAGAGCGTCTCGATGAGGAATGATTTCGATGATACGCAGCGACAGCTATGCAACAGGCTTCGACGAAGACGTACCGATCGAACTAACCAACCAGTGTCCCAGATGTGGTGGCCTGGTCACCACCAACGTAATTGAAACAGTCTGCGAGGACTGTAGCTTCGTCATTGACGACCAGCGGCCTGTTCAGGGAGCGAAATTTGCATGAAAGATCTCTTGACACAGCTTCTTGGCCGGTCACAAAGCACTGTCATTGCCGAGTGTCGCCAGTGTGGCACGGGAGTCACGGTCAAGGCGACCAGCTGTCCCCACTGCGGCCACGATGGGATCGCAGTCTATCGATTCGATTGATTGAGGAGGATGTGAAGGAAAACTGACCACATGGGTTGAAGGTCAATTGGAGTTGCTCATTTTGACGGAATTGATGATTCTATTTCCCACGAATTAGGGGTTGTACGGTTCGACGATTGCAAGAACGTCTGGCGCTTCGTAGCGTCGATTACGTTGTTGGCCGGTCGTCTCGCGGAGAATATTATCATCCCATAACTTCCGGATCGCCTGATTGATAGCTGGTTGTGATCGACCAAGAGCCGAGACTGCCTGTGGTTCAGTAAGATATGGGTGTTCGATAGTAAAATCGATGACCTCGCGAATAACCGCTCCCTCTGCTTGGTACTTCTCTCGGTAGCGGTCTCGAAGGGCTAGAAGTTCACGAGCGACTGTGTACGCCTCACGTCCTTGCTCGGCAATCGCGTGAACGAAGAACGAAATCCACTCAGTCCATGCACCGTTTCGACTCACTGCAAGGAGGTTATCGAGGTATGCATTACGGTTTGCATTGAAGTACGACGACGGATAGAGGTAGGGGCCGGGCAACAGATCCCATTTGTAGAGCGCCAACATCACGAGAAGTCGACCGAGACGGCCATTCCCGTCCCGAAACGGGTGAATCGTCTCGAATTGATAGTGGATAAGGGCCAGGTCAATCAACGGTGCGTATCTGGGGCCTGATCGAATATACTGAAGGAGACTGCGCAATGCGTATGGGATACTCGCAGGCGGTGCTGGCACGAAGCGTACATCACTAAGCGGTGTTCCTGGCTCATCAATTCCCACAAGATCGTCCCGAAACTCTCCGGGATTTTTCTGTTCACCTCGAGCGCCCTGCAGGAGAATTTCATGCAACCGGCACAATAAATCTCGATCCAATTCAGCTCCTTCTCGAAGTGCCTGAATACCAGTGGTTATCGCCTCGACATAATTTTGTGCTTCCGCTATGTCTGCTCGCTCGGTCGCTGTCTGGCCGGGATCCTCACCGGCTTCGCGTCGATACAGATCCGAAAGTGTGAGACGGGTCGTCGTCTCGATATTCGAGGAGTCGACGGCTTCACGATGAATGAGTGGACTGAGGATAACCTCAGGAGAGTCAAGCCACGTATCCAAATCAGAGAGCTGGCCAACAGCAAACATTGCATCCCCGTTCTCTGTAAGCAGCTCGTGTGTTGCATCGAGGTCGGGGGGTAACGGATCAGGACTAAACGCAAAGATGCCGTCAACCATCTCAACCTCGCCAGGAGGATTCGCAACAAAGTCTTCAGGTCGCATCGTTATCTAATACACGTCCCCAGCCAAATATAGATAACGGAATGGAGATTGAGCTATCTATAGACAGGTGATCCCATCTACAAGATAAGCACTTACGAGTACCGTTATACAAATCGTCATCTAACTCGCCAGTATATCGAAGATCAACGATACCATTTTGGTGCAGTATCTTGGGTCAAGCACTGAATCACTCGCCCTACTCCGCCTGTAGAAAGCGAATCTCCAGTTCTCCGACAACTTACGGTCGCGAATACCGATGGGAGTTTATTCGCCCCCGAAGGGTGCGGGGCACATCGGATGTGCCTCGTGGAGCGAGTATGTCCAGTAACAACGTCCTCTCCCACCTGACGTTCACGAACCGAGTTGCAAAGCGCGCCCAGTACGAAGCCCTCGAATTTTCACTCACAACGAGGGGTGTCCTCGTTCGGAATACGAGTCACGCAAAACCAGCGGATCATGAATATCTCGTCACTGTTCGCAATGGGATTCCCATCGCCTGTGAGTGCCCTGCAGATAACCGCTACGACGGAGCCTGCAAACACCGGGTCGGTGTCGCAATTCGAACACCACTCCTGGAAGCGGCGACAGACCACTCCCTCGTTGCAGATGGAGGGACACAAGTCGAGAAGGAATCTGAAACCCATGCAGACAACAGCGACAGTGACCAGCCAGCGGACTGTGACTGTGATGGGCTTGGTGGCTTTCCATGTTGGCCCTGTGTGCGATCCGGGCGTCGCGATCTCCCGGAAGAGTAGTGCGAATCACGTGTGAATCTGCGCTTCTTGCAGGAGGATTTTATTGGCGCCGGCGATGGGTGCCGGCGCACAAACGAGGTGTTGGATGATAGAGTTGTGTCGAATCAATGCGTCGGCGAGGTGACCAAAATGCACCAGGTAATTTACGCACTCGTAGAGGCATCGACTGAAGAGACTGCACTTGCATGCGGAAGATCAGCGTTTGACCGGCTCGTCGGCGCTGGTCCCGACAATACTGCCATCTTTGACTACTACGTCACGTTTGACGACGAGCGGTCGCCCGTCGCAGGCAAGGCTCGGTGGGGCGAACTTCCGGTTGTCGCACCAGTCGACTCAGACGACGGCGAAAAACTCTTAGAACGTGGCTGGGAGGCAACCAGACGGGAGTTCGAACGGAATCTCGAGCGGGTAAGAACGGCGGTCACCGAGTTCAGTGATGACGAACTTATGCACGACAAAGACCTCGCTCGGCATGCTTGTTACAATCTCGGGGCGTATCGTGGTCCATCGCTCTACTTATACACCGAATTCGGTGACGCGATTCGCAATCGTGAACATCTCGATCATGTGCTCGCTGCTGACGAACAGGTGTGGATCATCCCGGCAGATGTCCACTATTAAACAGCCAGCAGTCATACTCCTCGCTCAGAGATTAACCAACAGTACGACTCTACTGTGAGCGACGTTGGTTAAGTCGAGCAACGGCCCTCCTTCACGAGTCAAGCGACAAGAACAGTTTTTCACCCCCTCAAAGGGTGCGGGGGCAGACAGAGACCTTCGCAGAATACACATGACTGAGCCTAACACAGTACCTGAGACAGACGTCGAATCGGATCCAAATCGCGAGTCGCTAACCGAAACGGAGTACGTCGAGCGAACTGATGTCGGCGTTTCACTCACACTGAAGCTCAAACGTGGGAGTGGAACACGAGACGAAGACCAGATCAAGGCGAAGGTGAAGGCAAAGACGCTTGAGGATGCCTGCGAAGACATGAACACGCTTCAGGAATACATCCACGATTTCGCTGAAGACGTTCGCCAGATCCAGCCAGCAGACTCATACGAATAGTAATTCTTTTGGGTGTTGCACAGAATTGTGTAACTATAGGATGTACGAAGTATGTGGTGAGAAGGAGCTCAAGGTCATCCTCGCGCTTGACCAAGGAGATTCCATCTCCGGCGTCGCACGGAAAATCGACGAGAATCGAGAGACGATTCGCCGTGTTGTGAACCGCATTGAGGAAGCGGGGTACGTCGCGTACGATAATGGCCTCCATCTCGTCGATCAGACGATTCGAGACGTCGGTCTCGAGTTTTTGACTGCGACAGCAGATATCTCGCCACCATCGATCTCAGAAGCGTATGTTCTCCCGCAGTTTGCGGGTATGGATTATGCATTCACTGCCATCGATGCGATCTCTGTCTGGACCCGTGGTGGCTACCAAGTTGCTCGCGATCCGGAGGACTATCCGCTGTTCATTGCCGTCCACGAGTCCGAAGTCGACGCCTGGACGGAGTTCTTCGATCGATTCGGAATCCCGACTGCGAAGGAACGCCAGCCCGCCGATGACCTCAACGGCGCCATCCAGGTCGTCCTCGAACCACGGTCACAGATCGAGGCCGAGATGGTCGACGGACGACCCGTCATCTCACTCCAGGAAACCGTGACGTTCGCAAACGAGTACTACGCGACCTTCGAATCAGCACTCGACATGCTCGGACGGATGTACGACGACATCGACACTGATGCGAACTACCGCATGGAGCCTGCCTAAGCATGAGCCAAGAAGACCGAAGCGAAGCACTCATCGAAGTGCTCGAAGAATTAGAGGAGTCAGATATTGGGTTCGTCCTCATTGGCGGCTATGCGATCAGTCAGTTCGAGACGCGATTCTCGACCGACCTTGACCTCGTCATCACCCCAGAGATGACTACGACGAAGTCGTTGCTTTCCTCGAAGCGCGCGATTTTGAACGACAAGCCGATCTCGAAGTTCCCCCGGAAGAGACCATCTATGATCGTGAAATCGAACTCTTCGAGCGTACCGAAGGGCTACCTCACCCGGTCGGTGTGGATATCCTCGTGAACGGTCTCGGCTGCCGACAGACTGAAGCAGAGTGGTCGTTCGACTATCTGCGCACGCACAGTTCCCCGACGACGATTTCAGGCGGGACTCGGTCGACAACCGCACGGGCAGCTGATGGGGAAGTGCTTGTCGCGGCCAAGCTCCATAGTGGCCGAAAAACGGATCTCGCTGATGTCCTCGCTGCAATTCCGTCGATAGACCTCGACTTGGTCGGGACGCATCTGCATCGCGGAGATGCTGATGCCCTTCGGGAACAGCTCAGTGAGGCACACGCGTTCATCGAAGAGGGTGGACTCGATCACCGGTTCAAGAGTATGTTCGGCCAATCATCGGCCTCGACCGAGGATATCGAGACGCTCCTCAGCTTCCTCAAGCAGCAGCAGAAGTAGAACGATCGGCTGAGAGTGATCAGTCGACACTGTTCTCGGAGACAGCTAACGATCAGCAAACGCTGGCAGGAGACGAAACGAATAGTCGCGGTCTATACGAGAATTAACCAACAATCTGCCGGTTCCCTACTCAGAATCCTTGCTGTTGTTGGTTAAGATGCGCTAACCTGATTTTTATCGCCCCAGGAGAGCTGCGGGGCGACTCGTCCCGCAGGTGACCCCCGATGTCGATTCACAACCTCTCAGCGACGACCAGCGACAGTGCTACAAAAACGTACGCCGACGCTCGCCAGGCAGAGTAGAGGGTGTCATAGAACGATTAGCACACCAAAGAGCAGGGTGAAGGCTGAGGTGGATGAATTCAGCGACCCTGCAGGATGATCCTTCGGTAGAGTCGTTCTTCAATGTCGTGGAGACAGAGACGCTAGCGCTGTTCGAGCACCTCTCCTTCGAGTTTCTCGAAGAGTTCGACGTGTTCGCCCCGGCGCAGACGGGGCGAAC
>NZ_JBPEHH010000100.1:0-13409 GCF_054177595.1 Haladaptatus ordinarius
GCGATGAATCGCCGCGAGCCCTCGCTCACAGTAGTGTTTGCGTGCTTTGTAGGGCGTCCCGATTGAACAGCCGAGGTGCTCACAGATTTGGGCATCTGTGAGCCCCTCGTCAGCTTTCAGGAGGATACGCGCTCGGGTGATATCTTCGGCGTTGCGTTTACCAGTCGAAATGAACCACTCGAGCGTTCTGCGTTCTTCGTCAGAGAGTTCGACAACATGCTTCTTTCTGCTCATTCCTATAGAGAAGCGCTCAGAAAGCATGAACTAGCGGGTACAAACCTGAAGCTCCACTTACGCCTCACTCGGTGTGTTCTGTCACGAACGCGTCCGCCGTCTCGAACACCTTGTCTGCGGCGTCGGGGTCGCGTGCCTCCGCAGCGATTCGGACCAGCGGTTCGGTTCCGCTGGCACGGATGAGAAACCAGCCGTCGTCCAGCGAGACGCGTACCCCGTCGATGGTGGTGGCGTCCTCGTAGCGGTCGGTGACGGCCTCCGAGAGGCGCTCCATTAGGCCGGTCTTGTCCACGACCTTGACGTTCTTCCGGCGAATGGGGTACTCGCCCACGTCGGCGGCGAGTTCCGACAGTGGACCGTTCTGGGCGACCAGTTCCGCGAGGCGGCAGGCCGCGAGCGAGCCGTCGGGACAGAGCGTCTGGTCGGGCCAGATCCACGCGCCGGACTGCTCGCCGCCGAAGACGACGTTCGGTTCGGTCGCTCGCTCCGCGACGTACACGTCGCCCACTTGCGTCCGAACTACGTCCGCGCCCTGTTCGGCCAGCACGTCCTCAACGATGAGACTGGTGTCTACCGGCGTCACAATCGTCTCGCCCTCGCCCGCACGCTGGCGGGCGAACAACGTGAGCAGCACGTCGCCGGAGAGGAACTGGCCGTTCTCGTCGACGGCCATCATGCGGTCTGCGTCACCGTCGTGGGCGATACCGAGGTCGGCGTCGGTGGCCGCGACGTGGTCGCACAACGACTGGCAGTTCTCCGCAGTCGGTTCACTCGGGCGCGCTGGAAACCGCCCATCTGGCTGGGCGTTCAACGTCTCCACGTCACAGCCGAGTTCGTAGAGCGCGTCGGCGGTGACCGCTCCCGCACCGTTTCCCACGTCCACGACCACAGAGAGGTCGGCGGGGGAAACCGCCTCGTGGAGCGTCTTGACGTGACGAGCGTGTGCATCCTCCCACTGCGTCTGGTCGCCGGTGTCGTCCCAGCCCGCGAGGTCGAAGTCCTCCTCTTCGATGATGCGGGTAATCTCCGCGCGTTGCTCGGCGTCGAACGCCTGCCCGGAGGCGTTCCAGAGTTTGATGCCGTTGTCCGTCGAGGGGTTGTGCGACGCGGTGACAGAGACGCCCGTGTCGGCGTCCTGCCACGCCACGCTCCGGGCGACCGTGGGCGTTGCGGCGAGGCCGATGTCGACGACGTCCGTCCCGCACTCGCGGAGACCGGCCGAGAGTGCGTCCGAGAGGAATCGACCACTCTCGCGGGGGTCGCGGCCGACGACGACTCGCTCCACGTCGGTCGAGCCGAGCGCTCGCCCAACCGAAAGCGCTAGCGCTCCGGTGACGACTTCACCAACAGGTCCGCGGATTCCGCTGGTTCCAAACATTAGTCGTAGGTCATTCGCCGCGGGCAAAAGGGTTCCCTTCGGACGAAACGCCACGCCGAACCGACGCTCGAAAATCGCCCGGCGCGATACACGCAATCGTCACGCCGTCGTCGACACAGGTCGTCGTTGGTGGCCGCGGGGTCTCCCCGTTCGCTAGCGTCTACGTCCAGGTTAGACCGCACGTCCATACCGATTCACGGTGGGAGAGTTCGGTCCGAGACGGTATCGACTATCAGGATGGTTGTGGCCCCTCTTCGGGTACGTTCACCGGCTCCATCGGCTCGCGGACGCGGAATATCATCGCGCCTTCGTTCTCGTAGACGAGTTTGTAGCGGTCGGAGTCCACGAGATGTTCACGCATCCAGGGTTTCTGGTACTCGTCGATACCGCGCACCGTGTAGTGGCCCTTCGGGACGTAGACGTAATCGGGGTCGACGTCGTTCGATATCATCTTCTCCGTGAGACAGGCCTTCCCGGGACAGCGGGACATCCGCTTGTACAGCCCGAGATGATGGCGGTAGTTCCCGTGGCCCTCCCACTCGACACCCCACGGGCCGACGAGTATCGTTCGGTCGGTCAAGAGCGGGAACCACTCTGCGGCGTCGCCGAGGACGACGAAGTTCGAACCGGAGGCGGTGTTCTCTTTCGCCCAGTCCATCGCGGCCTTGTCGTCGTCGTCCATGAACGCCGGTTGGGTGGTACTCTCGTGATGAGAGTTGAGACCGCTGGCGGCGAACGAGACGCCGACGCTCGAGACGAGGAGACCGAGGACGACGACGGCGACTATCGGTGCAGACCGGGAGTAGTTCGTCTGGTTCGACCAGTTCCGAACGCGGGGGACGACGACCTCGAAGACGAACACGGACGCCATCATCGCTCCGGCGGGGAACTGGAAACGAACTTTGCCGAGCATGAACGCCGCGGCAATCAGCCACAGCGGGAGGAACACCCGCCGTCGTTTGAGCAGGTACACCGCACCCGCGAACGACCCGATGTAGAAGACGACGGGGATGTCGGGGTCGAGCGGGTAGACGAACTGCTGGAGCAGACGTCCGAGACCGCCGCCGAGACCCGTATGCGTTCCGGAAGCGGCGGTGAAGATGCCGGCGCCGTGCGTGGCGACGATTTGGAGCCACCACGGCGACGCGAGGAGGATGCCACCGCCAGCGACGATGGCACCGTGAACGAGGCCGCGTGGCGTCCGACTGAAGTACGCGAACATCACGAGGTAGGTCATCCCGAAGAAGACGGTGTAGACGGGATGTGTGAGGATGGTCAACCCGAACAGCACCGCCGAGGGGACGAGCCACTTTCGCTCGTCGGTCTTGAACAGCTTTATGCCGGTGTACGCGCCGGTCAGTGCGAACAGGAACGCCGGTGCGCGCACGACGCCGCCCGCCGAGAGGTGCCACTGGAGGACGGGGGGCGTGACGGCGAGGATGAGCGTGGCGAATCCCGCGCGTGGCGTCGATTCCAGCACCTCACGCGCCAAGAAGTAAAACGGGACGAGATACAATACCGTCACGAATCCCGGCAGGAGGCGACTGAGCGTGATTGGCCCGACACCGGTCACGTCCATCAACACCGCCGAGACGTAGTACATCAGCGGCGGATAGCCGAAGGGGATGCCGTCTTTCGTGTACTGCGGGATGTACTCCGGCAGACCGTATCCGTGGGCGCTTATCTCCTGTGCGATTTGAAGGTACAGACCAGCACCGTAGGCGGGATACGGATGCGTCGTGAGATAGGCGAAGTACACCAACAGCCCGGTGCCTATCGCCGTCGCGAGCCATGCACGCTCGTCGCGTGCGAGTTCGATTAGTTTCGATGCAACGTTCCAGTTCTGTCGTTCGTTAACGCCATGTGACATCTGACTTCACCCCATCTCCGGTATCTGTGTTGTCGTTGGTCCAACCATGGTCATCGCCTACGTTCGACGTGTATCGTCCACGGGATGGACAGCGACCGGGACGACCAGCGCCACTCGGTGACCGCCCACGAGACCGTGCCCAGACAGAGCACGAGGAGGGCGAGCACTTCGGTCGGCCCCATCCACGCGGGCAGGACGTACATGAACGCGTTCATATACCTGCCCGGGACGAGATTCTTTATTTGTAACCAGATGCGTCCAGATATACTTTCTTTCTGGCCAACTATCTTACCATTCTCGTTCGAGTCCGCGTTCACGGATTTCGACCCGAGCCCGAGTTCTCTCGCGCTCTTGCCGCCCGCACTCTCGTCGCCCGTTCCGAGCCGCTCCGCCTCGTAGGGGAACGCAATATCGACGGACCAGACGACCTCTCCCTGCTGGTTCACCTCCAGAACCCGGTTGCCGTTCGAGTCGGTGACGAGGGTGTGACCGTTCGGCAACCGGTCGGCGTCGCGCGGCCACTGCGTCTGGGAGTCCTGCCACATCCACGAGCGCGTCCACTCGCCGTTTTCGCGCTGGTACTCGACGACGCGGTTGTTCTCGGAGTCACCGACGAGGACGGCCGGGCCACCCTGCGACTCGGGGATGTAGTCCGGGTTGTGCTGCTCGTAGACGATACCGTGTTCGTCGTCCGTTCCGAGCGTCCAGTTTTTCACCAGCCCAGTCTTCCGATCGAGGAAGACGATCTGGTCGTGGTTTCGGATGCTGACCATCAGTCGACCGTCCTCCAACACTTCGACGTCGTTGATGTGTGTCCAGTCTTCGGGGTACGGTCCACCACTCGTCTTGGTGTCGAAGTCGTTCTGGGCGTCCCACGACCACTCTACGAGGCCCGTCGTCGTGTTGACGACGAACACGCGGTCTTGGGCGATGTCGGCGACGGCGTACGTCGACTCGTCGATCCGGTCGCCGTCGTGCCACCGGGTGGAGTGTTTACCGGGCGTGACGCGACTGAAGACGGGCGTCACCGTTCCGGTCGAGATGTTGACGCGCTCGACACCGTTTCGCGTACACACCTCGCTCCCACCGCACTCGGATTTGTTCAGGTGGTCGGCGTAGAAGTACTCGACGGTCGCACTGGTCCCGTTCACCGGGTCGACGTCCCAGTAGCGCGTGTGGGTGTCGTTGTAGTAGAGCACCGTCCCGTTCGGGTTGAACGCGACGAGCTCTGCGCGTGCCCGCGGTCCGTCTCCTTTCTTGCCGAGCCATGTGTTCGAGTCCGTCGCGATGACGGTGATACCGTCGCTCTGTGGCGCAATCTGCTCGCCACCGCCGTTCGAGAGGTTCGCTTGACGAATCTGCTCGTCGGTGTGTCCGACCGAGGAACTCGCAGCGCCGTTCGCTAGAGCGAGAAACGAAAGCACGACGAGTGACGCGAAGGCAAGACGATAGATTTTCCGGACGGACATCTTCGTCTCTATTGTGCATCCAGCCACTTTTTATTATCTCGTCGCTAAGCCTTTCAGGGACGGTTTGAACGGCGATAAAACGTTATAACAACTGCCTGCAGTTCCACAACAGACGTGAAACGGTTGTAAACTCATCAGTTTCCCGTGTATTTGGAAGTTCGACGTCACTTTTCGACGGAGACGAGGTTCGTGCGAACCGTTTACAGGGCACAAAACGCCTGAGAAAAGTAGTACAATTAAGTTCCGTATAATAAAAGGGAATGCCCGTCTCTTCACAGGTAACTCCCGTATCGTTTCGCAACCCATCGTTGGAACGACGCTCCCGCGTCGAGGCTCTCTCGAAATCCCTCGCCGTCAGCACGACGAATATCCAATCAATATGTCATCTGAGCAGGACTCCGCTCCGTCCAGCGTGGCCGCAGACGTCCCGAAGACCGGGCGGCGAGAGCTACTCGCCGCCCTCGGGATGACACTGGGGAGCGGTTGCATCGAAGAAGCGCGATCGCTGGTGGGCCGTGACCGCCCGGAACCAGTCTCACTCTCGATAAAGACCCTTCCAGCGGACGCAGACCCACGGGCGATTCGTATCGCTCGTTTCCTCGCAGAACAGCTCAAAGCGGTCGGTATCGCGGCGCAAGTCGTGCCGATGGAACGAGTCGAACTAGGTCGCGAGATTCTGTTGAGCCAATCGTTCGACTGCTACGTCACCACCCTTCCCGGTTTCGACGACCCGGACGCGCTCAGGACGCTCCTCCACTCGCGGTTCGACACGGAAGCGGGGTGGCAAAACCCGTTCGGCTACGCGAATCTCGAAGTGGACGAACTGCTGACCACACAACGAACGCAAAGCGGAGACAAGCGGACGAAAACGCTCCAAAAACTGCAACGCACGATCGCCCGCAATCAGCCGTTCACGGTCGTCGCATTCCCCGACGACATCCGTGCGACACGGACCGACCACTTCGGCGGGTGGACAGAGGAGGGTGGCATCCACTCACCGCTCGGCTATCTATCGGTTCGGTCGCGAGGCGACCGCAAACGGCTTCGAATGACGATACAGGATTCTCGCCCGACGGAGAATCTCAATCCGCTCTCGGTCGAGTTTCGAAACGACGGAAGCATAGTCGGGTTGCTGTACGACCCGGTCGGGCGCTGGATAGACGGTCGCGTCCGGCCGTGGCTCGCCAAATCGTGGGAGTGGCAGTCGTCGACGGACAATCCAGTTGCCGAGATACACCTCCGGGATGGCCTCTGGTGGCATGACGACACTCCCCTCACGGCAGAGGACGTCGCGTTCACGTACCGGTTTCTCTCCGATACCGCGCTCGGAACGAACGAGAGTCCGGTTCCAGCACCCCGGTACCGAGGCGCTTCCTCGCTCGTCAAATCGGCGACGGCGATAGACGAGCAGACGGTTCGTATCCAGTTCGGCGCTGCCAGCCGAGAGGTAGCGAGCCAGGCGTTTGCAGTACCGATCCTCCCCGAACACATCTGGCAGCCGAAGCACAAACAGGCCGAAATCGCGGGGTTCAGAACGGTCTCGGGAGCCACGAAGGCGGTCGTCTGGAACAACATGCAGCCGGTCGGAAGTGGCCCGTTGCAGTTCAAAAACGCACAGCTCAGGCAGTCGCTGACGTTCGAGCGGTTCGATCGCCACTTCCTCAGGCACGTCGACACGGATGGCGACCAACTCAATCCGGACGACGACCCGACGCCGGAGCCCGAACACATCGAGCGGTACGCGGGTGGACTCGGGTTCAAGCAGCTCCAGTTCATCGTCGTTCCATCGGGTGCCGCAGCCACGGAACTCGTCATGGAGGACGAGGCGGACGCGACGGCGACGAGCGTGACGGCGAGTGAAGTGCGCGCCATCGGCCGTGCGGAGAACGTCCAGTTACACGTAGACGAGTCGCCGTCGATGTACCACGTGGGGTTCAACGCCCGGAAAGCCCCGTTCAGCAACGTCCGGTTTCGTCGGTCGGTGGCTCGACTGCTGGACAAAGCCTTCCTCGTCAAGACGGTGTTCGGCGGGTATGCGGAGCCGGCAGCCAGCCCGCTCGCTCGGCACGACTCGCTCGCCGAAGAACTGCGGTGGTCGGAAAACGACCCCGAACTCCCGTTCCCGGGCGAGAACGGGAATCTCAACGTCTCGAAGGCGAAGGCGGCGTTCAAGGACGCAGGATATCGGTACACGAACGACGGGAAACTACTCCGGCGATGAGAGGACCGAATGAGAGACGAGAAGAGGCAGGACTGAATGAAGAAACGGAGGTACCGTGAGATGAGCCGACAGGAAGGGTGGGGACGGTTTGTGGAGAGAGTAGTATGAGTTTAGCCGAAATTGCCGGATTCGTGCTCGTCGGTGAGTTGCTGATGCTGGGCATCGCGACCGCGGTGTTCGTCGGACAGTCGGGACTCAGGCGCGCACACCGACAGTTCCGCGAACGGTTGGCGGAGGTGTTTCCGCATCTCGCACTGCTAGTCGTCGTTCTCGCGATCAACAAGGTCGCTCGTGAGTATGGTCCTGACCTGTCGTGGCTCATCGGGTGGAACGTGACAGGGAGAATCCACGCCATCGAGGGAAACTTCGTCGGGGAGATCCAGTCTATCGCAACGCCGGAGTTGACGGCGTACTTCTCGTTCATGTACATCTACGGCTACGTTTTCCTGCTCGTGTTCCCGTTCGTGGCCTACTTCGCGCTCGCGGACGACCGGCCGCTCAAGGAGACCGCCATCGCGTACGCGGTGAACTACGGACTGGGTCTCATCTGCTACATCCTCTTTATTTCCTACGGCCCACGGAACCTGATTCCGGACGTCGTCCAACCCCTCCTCTACTCGACGTATCCGCAATCCCAGATACTGACGGGAGAGGTCAACGCGAACACGAACGTCTTTCCCTCCCTGCACACCTCGCTGTCGGTCAGCGTCGCCCTGCTCTCCTACCGAACCCGTGAGATGTATCGTGGCTGGGCGTTCGTGGCGATACCCACGGCAACGAGTATCGTATTCGCTACGATGTACCTCGGCATCCACTGGGGAACGGACGTGGTCGCAGGAATTCTCCTCGGAATCGCCAGCGTCCTCGTCGCAGAACGAGTGGTCTCTCACTCTGAGTAATACGGTTCGTCCAGGGAGAGCGGCGTCTGGCTCAGAGTGGCTTCTCGACCGGAGCGCACGTTTCTATTCGGACGAAGCTCCGGTGGCGATTCTCCTCCTGAGACGAGTGTGTGCGTTCACCGGGCCGGAGTGTCGGTACGAGCTGACGAAGTCGTACGAAAGAGGGTGTGACGAGAAATCATTCCTCGTCACGATATCGTCCGTCCGGGCCGAGTAGCATTCCGTGCAGACCGAGTAGCATCTCCTGTGAGCTGTACATCCCATGTGAGGCATGATAACAATTGACGCTTAGAGACACACACCGGGTTTCCAGTGAAATGGGGTGAAAGGGTGGGTGGGGGTTGCAGTTGAAACGGGGGTTTCGGCGAGCGCCGGTGTTCACGGAGTCAAGAAACGAGGTGTTCTCGACTCGCGTGAGCATTACTCGACTCACGTGAACACCTCGTTTCCGGTGAAAATCCGCTCGAAGACTCGCCACTTCAGGAGGTCCTAGTTTCGCCAGTTTAGGGTTACCGTGCCGAGAAGGGAATTGAGAGATGATGTGATTCGTCGTCGGAGACTCAGCGTTTAGCGCCCAAACGGGCGATTTCATCGGAAATGTAGTGTCTGTAACAGGGTTGCCAACGACAGGAAAGAGCGTCGTATTGACACGGGAGAAGGTCAGTTCCCGGTGAAGAGCCCCTGAAACGACGTTTTTCACCAGAAACACGGTGTGCTGTACAGCGTTCGAATATCGGCTGTTTCACCGGAAGGACGGTGTGAGAGGAGAGCGGTGAAAAGTCGCTAAGACGATGGAAAAAAGATGGGAAACGATACGTACGGCACGAGGGCGGAAAGCAACAGTACGGCACGAGAACAGAACACAACGACGACGCGGTGAAGACGACCCGAGCGCGTATGTCGGCAGAACGCCCTACCGCCGAACGATCCACCGTTAAACGTCCCACTGCCAAACGTCCCATCGCCAAACGATCCACCGTTAGACGTCCTACCGACAGACGTCCTACCGACAGACGTCCCACCGCCGAACGACGCACACCTCGTTTCCGGTGAAATCCGAACGTAAGCACATCTCCAACCCCTGTTTCGCATGCACATACCCGTGACAAAGTCACGAGATTCATTTTCTGTGATTAACTCAATGGACTTTTACGAGTATATACTATAAAAAACAATCGGAATATTTGACTATATTGTCAATCTCCTGTCTCGCATACACCGGCAAAAACATCCGCTTCCCTCCCCCACCCACCCTTTCACCCCATTTCACTGGAAACCCGGTGTGTGTCTCTCGTTCGAAACCACACACCACTCCCAATAAGATTTGGCTTCGCCGAGGTGGTTTTTCGCCACGTCGACCGAATCTCCCCGTCACATCGACGGAGGAACTTGGACATGGGAACCTGGACGTTACCGTGTCAACGTGCCACCCTGCTGTAATCGCATCGACGTAGGTACTCTGATGCAGTCGCATCCTCGTGACGTGTTTTCCCGACGCACGTTCTCCCCCCGGAACAGTAAAGAGATTTCACTGGAAACGTGGTGTCTATGAGCGACGCCGACACAGACGAACTCTTCTCTCGGGAAGATCCTATCTTCGCCAAAAAGGAACTCCTCGAAATCAATCACCTTCCAGACCACGGACGAATCGTCGGTCGCGACGACGAGATCTCTGCGCTCGCCAACGCTCTCAACCCCGCACTGTTCAACCAAACCCCCAGTAACGTCCTCCTGTACGGGAAAACTGGAACTGGAAAGTCGCTCTGTGCGAAACACGTCTCACAGCGACTCGTCGACGAAGCGGACGAGGAGGGTGTGACCGTCGGCGTCGCCTACGTAGACTGTGCACAGGACAGCACCGAAACGCAAGCCGTCCAAACTATCGCTACCGCGACGAACACGCCGGAAACGGATGTTTCGATTCCCGACAAAGGTATCTCGACGTCGACGTACTACAAGCGCCTGTGGCTGATTTTGGACGCGTTGTACGACGTGGTCGTCGTCATCCTGGACGAGATCGACAAACTGGAAAACGACGACATCCTCATGCAACTCTCGAGAGCGGGCGAGGCGGGTAAACTCACACGCTGTAAACTCGGCGTCATCGGTATCAGCAACAAGATAAAATACAAAGACCGGATGGACGAACGCGTCAAATCCAGCCTCTGTGAACGTGAGTTCGTCTTCCCGCCATACGACGCCAACCAGCTTCGGTCTATCATGGAGGCGCGCAGTGATGCTTTCAAGGAGGGCGTCCTCGAACCCGGGACGATTCCGCTCGCGGCCGCACAGGCGGCACAGGAGCACGGGGACGCACGCAAGGCAATCGACATCCTTCGGTACGCGGGGGAACTCGCACAGGCCGAGAGTGCCAAGACGGTTCGAGAGGAGTACGTCAAAAAAGCCCGTGAGCGCGCCGAAAACGACCGATTCCGCGAACTCATTCGCGGGGCGACGCCACACTCCAAGTATGCGCTCCAGGCACTCGCAATCCTCTCACTCGACAATCCAGACGTCGACGCCTTCCGAACGAGTCGCGTCTACGAGGTGTACGAACAGGTCTGTCGACAGATGGACAGCGACCCGCTTTCGACTCGGCGCGTGCGCGACCTCCTCCGCGAGCAGGCGTTCCTCGACGTCATCGAACAGGCTCGCCAGAGCGGAGGGAGCGCCGAGGGGAGCTACACCGAGCATCGGCTTCTCGAAGACCCACAGGTCGTGAAAAAAGTCATCGTCCCCGACACGTGAGCCGACACAACCCCCGACACGGGGACGATTCCGGTTCTGGAACGTGAGCTACGGTCGCCCTCGAGCGTGGGCTAGGTGCGGTTTCGACGTAGCCGTCTCAGTCCATTAACGACGCTGTCCGCTCGCGCGGAGTCGTCGGTTCCCCGGTGTCCGTTCCCCGGTACTGCCCGCTCGCGACGCTGCCCGTTCCCCAGTACGAATTTCATCGGAAATACGGTGTTTCCGTCTCACTCTGTCCATCTCTCGCGGCACGTTTCGTCGCAAAACGCGTGGATGTGAAACCCACTCTTACTATCTCCTGCGACGACGGGATGCCACTCGACAGTCTCAACTACTCGCCCACAGTTCGAACACCGCTCTATTTTCCCACTCGAAACTGTCATCGTCTGGTGTGCCATTCCGTCGTTCCTGTTCATTACGATTCCTTGTCACGTACACTTCTCTTAGAATTTATATAGGTTCAAATTCATAACTAAATAGAACGACGTGGCGGGGGTGGTATGCACACCTATCAACAAATACGATACACATCCCTGCCGCCCACTGACTGGCTGGTTCAGTGGACCCGCGTTCGTTTCCTGGATACTGGTGTCTCCTAAACGACCGGACACTACTGGACCAGACACTACTGGCAACGTGTATACCGCACTGTCCACTCCACGATTTTGCCCGTAAATACGTTTACACGATTTACATGTAGTCACGGGAAGCAGGTGAGAGAGTGTGTCTGTCGGGAGCGTTTTTCGGCCTCAGCTCGAGCCCGAACGCTGGCTCAGGCTTCGATATCTCCTTCCGACTCGGTATCGAGCTTGAACTCCGAACGGTGGAATCCAGCAGCGTGCGTCGGTACCGGGTCAGACAGTTGTGCGTGGCGAACTGTCGTCTGGAACGTTATCACGCCGAGGACGAGCAGCGCGAAGTTCGCGGCCTGATTGTGTGCATGTACGAGGTCGAACGTATACGACACCTGGTATACGGGGAAGAGGAACTTGATTCCCATCGGAGTAATGACGTCTCCAGCGAGATGGCAACTAACCCCGATAAATCCAGTCACGAAGCCGTAAAATGCTTCTTCACCTCTGCCAGTGAGCTCGAGTAGTTCGAAACAGAATGCGAGGGTGGCCAACACGATGCCTGCTAACAGCGCAGCCCACATCGTGTGCGTGATTCCCCTCTGTGCGAGTTCCGTTATGCGAAGGTCGACGTCCGGTGAGACACCCATCAGGAGGCCCGTCACCGTGACGATTTTCCCGCCTCGCATCTCGTTTCGAGCGACGAGACCGAAGATGACGAATCGAAAAACGAACAGTACGATTCCCCAGTGGCCGAACTTGTTCATCGACCCACCGGGAGATTGACAGTCACTGACATACTCGGTCGTCGGTATGTAACAGGATCCCCAAAGCATAGCCCTTCGAACGTGTACGATTTAAGTCACTACCCCTGACGAGCGCCGACGTCGCTCATCGTCTGTCTTTCTCGACGGCGAGCGTGCTTCCGATGAGTTGTTCCGTATCCCGTCGGAGTCGTTGTGAAATGGCGGACGTCGAGATGTCGAGTTTGTGCGCGAGCTCGTTCTGCGAGATTCGGCGTGGAATTTCGTAGTAACCACGTTCGAACGCCATACAGAGTAACTGCTTTTGTTCCTCTGTCAGACCTACGACATCCATCTCTTCCCGATCCGCTGCGTTCCTCTCTGCAGTGGCCGCCTTCGGAATCGCACCGTGGTCGAGCAACAAAGAGATGACGTTCGTACCGGACACGGTACACTCGAAAAGGTATCTGTCGTCTTTACTCGTGATGTGTCTGATGTCGTTGACGACGAGCGATCGGTCCGAAAACGAGAGCACCGCTTCGGGCGTCGCCCCCTGACTCGCAGTCGCGGGCTGTCCGGCTCGTCGTGTCGGAGTCGTCTTTCCTCGGTCATTCGTCGGCCGTGTTTGCCGTTCCGCTCGTGTCGAGAGTTTATAGGAGATCGGTTTCTCGTCTGGGACGTTTATCTGTACGATCGTTCCGTGTGGCGATTTAGCGCCCAAACGTATAAACCTAGAAAGTTATTTCAAATGGTTTCAAATCGTTTCACGGCTCAAATACCGCCTCGTCTCTATCCTCGCTCTCTGGTGGGCCTGCCGAACTGGAGACCGTCTCGCGGTGTCCTACGCGGTCCACAGATACCAGGAGACACGGTTTCGAGGCGCGTCCCAGGTTGAGAACACGGACTCCGCGTCCTCATGTCGCCGAAGCGCCTGTCGTGGGGGGGGGGGGACACGACCATCTCCACTTCCGCTTATCACATTAAGTGGAAGTACACGGGACGAGGGTGAATTGCGCATTTTCACGGGAGCAGAGCGCTGAGGCGCTCGAATACGACTCTGTAAATGTTATACTGCTATACGGAACTCTGCGGTCGGTGAACCACACAGGTTCGGAGGATAGAAAAATACAAACTACTAGATCGGATATGCGACTGAATTTCGTCACGTTCAGTCGGTTCTGGCGTCGTCATCTGGTATGACGACGCCGAAAACCGAAGACGCGGTGGACGCCCTGGTCAAGCAAGCTGAATCTCTCTGTGCGGTTCACGACCATA
>NZ_JBPEHH010000101.1:0-13345 GCF_054177595.1 Haladaptatus ordinarius
GATACCTTCTCGACTCTCCGCAGCGTTCGTAGGGTTCTTCGTCTCGCTTTCGGTGTCCTTCCGGTGTGAGACCGAGCTTTTGCTGCCGCCGTTATCGAGAGAGTGGACAACTAGCGAGTGTCAGTCGAGACCGATGGGGAGGTCTCGTGAGAAAAGTGAACGAGACGTCGGTGAGCACAGCTCACCGGAAGGCAGCACGCGGCGAGCGGGGCGTGCCGTCACGAACACCAGAAATGGTAGATCATTGGCAACGACCAACATGATTAATGGTTTCGTAGAACACCTTAGAGAACGTATGTCAGACGTTCCACCGAACATTCAGCCACCGACACCCCAGGAAATCCGCGAGAAAGCAGCCAAACACCACATCGATCTCACTGACGAGGAAGTCGAAGACTTCCGCACAGCGATTCCCGAGACGCTCAAAGCCTACGAACGCCTCGACGAACTCGTTGAGTCCCGCCCGAATCCAAAGTACACCGACCGTGAACCAGGATATCAGCCAAGTGACGAGGAAGACCCATTAAATGCGTTTGTGACGAAATGCGAGGTCCGCGGCGCCGATTCAGGGCCACTCTTCGATTACGAAATCGGAGTGAAGGACAACGTCGCAGTTGCTGGTATCGAGATGACGTGCGGTTCGAAGCTCTTTGCTGGCTATGTTCCTTCGTGGGATGCCACAATCGTCACACGTCTCCTTGACGCCGGCGGCACCATCACGGGAAAAATGAACATGGAAGACATGGCGTTCTCGGGGAGCGGTGAATTGTCGGCGACGGGGCCCGTGTTGAATCCTCGTAACCCGGAGTATATCGCTGGTGGCTCTTCGAGCGGATCGATAGCAGCAGTCGTTAACGGCGACGTGGATGTGGCCATTGGCGGTGATCAGGGCGGGTCGATCCGTATCCCAGCAGCGTGGAGCGGCGGCGTCGGCCACAAACCGACGCACGGCCTCGTTCCCTACACGGGCATCGCAGGCCTTGGTCGCTCATTCGATCATGTTGGACCGATGGCCACCACTGTCGAAGACTGTGCTCGTGTCCTCGATGTAATCGCTGGCGACGATTCACTAGACCCGCGGCAAGGGAATGTCCCAACTGACGAATACACTGAAGCACTCTCGAACGACCCCGAAGACCTGACGATTGGTGTCGTCGAAGAAGGGTTCGGCCATGAACAGAGCGAGCCAGGAGTGGACGAGACGGTTCGCGACGCGCTGGATCACTTCGTCGATGCCGGTGTCGAAGTGACTGACGTCTCGATCCCGATGCACAATGACGGCTTGGCGATTTGGAACGGTATCGTTATTGAGGAGACGACGGCCACCGTCAACGGCGAGGGCATCGGACACTTTGGCGATGGATACTATGATACGCAATTCATGGACGCCTTCGGCAAGGCACGCCGAGTGCAGGCCGATGACTACCTCACGACGCTCAAGTTGACGCTCGTACTGGGTCAATATCTCGCCGATGAGTACCGTAGTCACTACTATGCGAAAGCGCAAAATCTTAGCCAGGCGTTGGCTCACGAATATGACGATGCACTCGCCGAAGTTGACGTATTGGCGATGCCAACCACCCCACAAACCGCCCACCGACAGGACGACGACTTGAGTCGCCTCGAGGTTATCGACCGTGCGCTCAACATGCTCTCTAACACGGCACCGTTCGATGTTACGGGCCATCCGGCGCTCTCTGTTCCCTGTGGAAAGTCCGATGGCCTCCCTGTCGGTCTTATGTTCGTTGGTGAGCGATTCGACGATGATACCGTTCTCCACGTCGGCCACACATTCGAACAACAACATGACTGGGAGGTGTTCTGATAGGAATCAGTGAGTGGTGTGAGGTAGTTTATTAACACTGTCACCGAATCGAGACTATCCGTCGTCGTCTTAGAATATTACACAACCAAGCACGCGAGCTTTCCCGGGCGGGTCGAGTGGCCAGTAGAGTTAGTCTGTCGCCGTGAGGGGAGTTCCGAGCACCGACGGTGCGCAGAAACCGACCGACGAACCCGCTGGCGGTCCGAGAGAGCGAACGACGGTTCGGCCGAATAGGACGGCGAGCGGGCGTACAGAATCGACACACCAGCCACCCAGTGAATCACAACCCCGACAAACTACACGGGGTGGGACTGAAAGTGGTCGGGCGCTCGATGAGCGAGCCGACACAAGCACCGCAACCGAGCGAGGAGCGCAGCGAGGCGCGGCCGTCGAGCGTGCGGGGGCTTGCGAAGGTATTGACATCCGAGAACTACTCATTGTGGTTGCATTGCTGCGAATCCGTATCGTCCCCGCAGTCCTGTATACCAACCGCTACCCTCAGACAACGGATTTCATCAGAACTGGATTGGCCCAAATCCGCTTCTCTCTACTGAATCCCCATTCCTGCTTCTCATCGGTCGATTGAGAATCGTCCATTACGAAACCAATGATACCGATTCATTCATCTGTAAAGTTTCAAGACGCCCCCTGATCATGACTCAGTAGATACCCGCTCATGCCTCGCATCGACGAAATCGATAGACGGACTGATGTTGTCTTCCTTCTCTTTCTCTACGCGGAGACTGTGGCGGGCGTGACGAAATTCCAGAAACTCCTCTTTCTCATCGAGCAGGAAACCGAGTTCTTCGAAGCGTACGAAGACAGCGTTGCGTTCGAGTTTGCCCCCTACAAGATGGGCCCGTTTTCGGAACACGTCTACGAGGAATTGGAGTTTCTTCTCTCACTCGAAGCGATCGAAAGCGAGTCGCTAGATGCCACCACTCCCGAACTCATTGACTCAGATTTCACCGAGAAGCGATTCAGCATCACAGCAAAGGGACGCAAGATCGCAGCAGAGTTAGAGACACAGCTTGAAGCAGAGTACCGTACCGAGCTACAAACCCTTGTTGAGAAATACAATGCGCTCTCACTTCCAGAATTGATCGAATACGTCTATACCGAGTATCCGAGCTATGCAGCAGAGTCGGAAATTTTAGATGAGTTGGCAATAGAGATACCGCCGTTCCAATGAGCCAGTAATGAGCAAAACAAACAGCACCCCCTTGTCTGCGGTATATACCCAAAAGTGGGAAGAGTCACTCGATCAGTCTGACTCGTACTACGTCCCTGAGAAATACCAACTCGGCATTGTTGCTGACTATCTCACCACACACGACGTCACCTACACGACAGAAGGGGAGGTGTTCTGCTATCCGATCGATGTCCTCGGCGTCAAACGCAACTCGACGATCGCGATCGAACTGAAATCACGGAACACCAATCGAGGAATCGAACAAGCACAACGGAATTCGGACTTCGTCGATTATTCGTTTCTCTCAGTGTGGGACTCACGTGTGACTGAACAGTTGCTCAACCGAGTGATGCCTTTAGATATTGGACTGATCGGGATCGGTGAGGCCGTCCATGTGTACTCTTCCCCCCGAAAAACGGACAAACTGTTATGTAGCCGAGAAAATGTTATTAACGTAGTGACGGACGATGTTCGAAGCGACCCTTCGATATAACTCAAATAGCGACAAACATCCGGTTGCCACTGCTGGTGAGTATCTTGATTCGTTGCTGATCCCCGGCAAAATGCTGGCTGCCAACAATAAGGCCCTCCCGAATGATCTCCGGAAATGGTCTGACCAGTCCAATCTTGACTATTACATTCAGCCGACACTAGCAGATTTTCGTGTTGGGAGCAATTTCCGTGACGAGAATGGAAGAGTCCGCAGATGGCATTTGAAATATGCACAGGAGATCGGACCGTCACTTGAGGAGCTGCTAGCTACCCAAGACAATGTGAGTGCTGCCGACCTCCCCGAGAACACTGTTCGTGAATTGACAGCATCGGCAGTCGAATTTCAGGAAACGTTTGTCCCAAACCAATTGGAAGAACAGACTAGCAAGTACGATGTCCTCGATGACCCAGCGAGCTATGCTCCCAAGGCCGTTGTACCCTGGTTCCAGAAGATCCGATCCAAGCGAGATATCGAGGTGAACGGCTGGATTTTGGACGCTACGACCCGATCAGCCAATACCTCACTCAAGCCCTGTCTCTTCCTGACGACCCGCATGCTTCGTGATGACGACGTGATCGATCAGCTCCTCACGCTCCTCTCTGACCACGCAATCGAACAGTGTTTCATCTGGATTGAAAATGTAGACAAGCGAGAAACCGGCGAGCCCGTCTACAGGAATATCGCCGCATTCGTGAAAACCGTGAGTGACGCTGGTGTTTCACCACACTTCTTCTACGGTGATTATTTCGCAACGATGTTGGCACATCTCGGGTTGAAGGGAACAACATATGGGACGATGTATGGCGAAGAAGGAACTGAACGACGGGAGCGTCGCGGTGGTGCTGGGGTTAGTAATCGCTACTACGTCGATGGTGTCAAGGACTTTCTCAAAATCCCTGCAGCTGTCGACATCCAGCAATCCCTCGGTGCGAACATGTGTCCATGCGATGTCTGCTCCCGTCAGTTCGAAACGTGGACCGATCTCGCCGATCGGTTCCAAAACAACGATGAGAACATCCAAGCCCTCCTGAAGAAACATCACATCCAAGTTCGCTGGGAGCAGATCAGGCAGGTCGAATCCGAATCGCTCTCGGAGACACTCATGCAGGTCAAGTCTGATCACGGGAAATATATCATCCCCTTCTCCGCATCCAATCAGATCGCAGATTCAAAGAAACTTGACTACCTCTTCCGATGGAAGGGGGCAATTGAGGCAGTAAGTTCCCGAGCAGATGGGTAAATTCTCCCATCTGGGATTCAACCTCAGCAACCCCTAGATGCGGTTTCATATCCGAGTGAGACGCAACCGAACGCGTGCCTGGTGCTGGCATCGAGAGCAGGTACCCAGACCGGTCGCACGCCCGAACTGGTTAGTCGCAAGCGATGCGGAAGGCGGCATGTGGCGAGCGGGGCGTGCCGTCGAGAACATCTGTCTTCCCAGGTTTCCCGTGTACTGAATCAGCATCTCCCCTGGTGGATCGAAAGGGCAAGGCTGTCTCGGTCGTCCCCGACCCCGTAAGCACCGTAGGAACGAGGAGCGCAGCGTGGGTCGCGGGATGCCGAACGGCCGAGGGTTTTCTATGAATCTTACTCATCAGTTTGTCTGCAGTGTCGTCGATTGCGTCTGAACCTTCGATGGAAGTCACGCTCTGGGATTTTGCTTTGAGTCATATCCGTATCGTCCGGTGATCAGCTGCCGTATTTGCATACTTTGTCTGTTGGCGACGGTCTTAACGCCTATTCGTCCCACAGCGTCGTGATCCGCTGTTCAATCTCGTCAAGGATGAGAGTTAGGACATCGCGATGATCGGTTGGCCACGACGCATCCTCGCCAAGCGTTGGAGCGGTGGGGGGTGGGTGAAAATGCTCTCGCGAATTGTGCGGGTTCCGATGGCGATCCCAGCGACACTCCCAGGCGCTGTCAGCGTGCACTTCTCGATAGTGGATTTTGAAGTCGTCGTTCGTGTACCACCGGATAGCGAGCGTCGCCTCATCCACCAACACTGGATAATACGGTTGGGCGAATGTAACGCGAAGTTCGAGATGGCCATTCGTATCAGTGATGACTGCCTGTTCGACTTGCTTCGTGGCGATGAGTCTCGTCTGTAGAAACTCGAGGATTGGTCGATCGATGGGGGCAGGACTGCTCCCATCGCCAGTTGGCGGCACCATCGCTATCCTGAAGCCTGTTCGTGGTCAGTGGCACCAGCACGTTGCTGGCGTGCTCGCTCGTAGCGTGTTCTATCTTGGCGAGCTGTCATCCAGTCGGCAAGATCACTGTACACGTCATCAATCGATCGATCAACGGTTGTCTCGACAACAGCGAGTACATCAACGTCTGCTGGGGACGCAACGTCATACTCGTCTTCGTAACTTTTGATCGTTGTCGTCAACGTACGCACGCGCTGTTGAAGCTCCTCAAGCGAATGGCGTGCCGCGAGCTGATTGATGCGTCGCCACTCGAAATAGGCGTCATTGCGTTCGTAGGTGACTGGATGCCCATCATGTTGAGTGACGATCCCGAGATCAGCGAACCACTGGAGGTATTTCCGGGCAGTCTTTGGGTCACAGTCAGTCCGATTTGCGATTGCACTCGCCGCTACTGGCTCGCGTATCTGGAGGATAGTTCCATAGATTTGCTGTTCGACGTCGTCGCCACTGAACGCGTCCTCAAAGGGAGGCGGCCCGTCGGTGGGTGAATCGGCCATATTGGCTATTAGAGTTTGTAGGATATAGTTCTTACTTCGAGGAACTATTTCCTTTCTCCTCGCGATTGCAATTCGTCATGGGTGTATCACGGCAGTACTCCGATCAGCAACTCTTGGTGATGAAAAACTGATCACTTCGCATGCCACTCAATCCCTATTCATGCCGCAGCGTTTCTCCTCTTGGGACGTACTATTTGCATTCTACTCATAGTACTCACACATGAAGCGTCGAATTAGGCTCACGGTGCACTCGATCGGTACAACCGTACTGCACCCTCGGTAACCCTTGATAGTTTTCTCATACGCTGCTGAATAGACAGCACTCTTGCGGTTGCAGCTGCCTCGGGAACGAATCTCCAGTTCCAGAGACGGAGGGTGAATCAGACATCTCAGAGGGATAAGGTCGGGTTTCGGGCCGTACCCTATCAATAACTATACCTCGACGCGTCAACTTCTCACGGACCATGCCGACTTCCAGAAACGAGGCCGAGTCTTCACGATCGCTAACAGGGGTGGCCGCCGAGCGCGGCTTGTTCGCCTTCGAAATGGTGTCGCTCAACGGGTTCTTCGAGCGATCGGACCGCCAGATTGACTGGCACCACGTGGACGACGAGTTCAACGCGTTCTCCGTCGAGCAATTGGACGAAATCGGGGTTCTCCTCTTCGGTCGTGTCACCTACGAGCTAATGGCGAACTACTGGCCGGAGGCTGACGACAACTCCGGCGTCGCAGAGCGCATGAACAACCTCCCCAAGGTCGTCGTCTCGACGACGCTGGAGGAGGTGGATTGGAACAACACAAGAGTCGTTTCGGCGAACGTCGTCGAGGAGGTTTCGGAGCTCAAACGCCAGCCCGGCGACGACCTCGCGATCTTCGGTAGTTCAAAGCTCACGGTTTCGATGCTCGAAGCGGGACTGGTCGACGAGCTCCGAATAATCGTGAACCCGATCCTGCTGGGCGATGGGCACTCGCTGTTCGCAGGACTGACCGACGATTTCGAATTGCGGCTGCTCGACACGAAGGCGTTCGGGAATGGAAACTTCCTGCATCGATACCGTCCAGTGTACGGCGGTGACGATCGCGAGCGTTGATCGTCGACGAAAAACGATAGTCCCCGTTCCGGGCTCTGTTGAAACTCTCAGTCGATGACAGATTCAGCGTGCGAGATACAGTTCAAGGGCACACCAACGCCCCGACTCGAGTGGGCGTAAGGAGAGCCCGGGACCGGCCCCGCCCGCCTTAGCAGATGGGGCCGGTCTAAGGTCGCGACGAAACCTCCTGCCACGCTTCCCCCGCCAGCGACGCCTATTTGCGCACCCCTCGCCTAGTTTATTCGGCCATGGCGATCAAGCAAATGGACAACGTCCTCATCGTGGTCGAGGACCTCGAAGCTGCGAAGGCGTTTTTCACGGAGCTCGGCATGCAGCTGGAGGGCGAGACGCGCGTCGAGGGAGAGTGGGCGGACCGCGTCGTGGGCCTCAAGAACGTCCAGAGCGACATCGCCATGATGCGGACCCCCGACGGCCACGACCACGTCGAGCTCTCGAAATTCATCACACCCGAGGCCACTCGCGACGGATCCAAGAAACCGGCGGTGAACACCCTGGGGATCCGTCGCATCATGTTCACCGTCGACGACATCGACGAAGTTCTCGACCGCCTCCGCTCCCACGGAGCCGAACTCGTGGGCGAAGTCGCCCAGTACGAAGACGTGTACCGCCTCTGCTTCGTGCGTGGCCCCGAAGGCATCATCGTCGGGTTGGCCGAGGAGCTTGACGGAGCCTAGCGGGTCGTCCCCACGCTCTTGGCGGTCACCGTTTTGAGCCCGGGCATCCCCGGGGATCAGGACCAGCCGGAAATAGGGCAATTTGTCGCCGGTCCCAATCGGGAATGACGTCTTTCCCGCGACGAGCCGTTCCGGAACCCGGGTTAGCCATTCCAGAATGGGGGTCTTCCGGCGGATTTAGGAACGCAGCCCCGTGGTCGTCACCCTCGAAGCGGCCGAGGGTGGGACCAGGCTGATCGTGCGCCAGGAGGGCACCCCCAAGCCAATCCCCGACGAGGACGCCGCTACGGGCAGAGGAATGGGCCTGGAGAACCTCGCCCGGTTAGTGGAGTTCCCGACGGCCAAATGCAGGCGGTCGCTGCCTGAGCCATGGTCTTCACGCCGCAGCGTCCGTAGCTGACCGCCAGCCAGCCATCCCTATCAAGAATCAACGGTTAGTCGCCACATGGCGGTAACTACGCACGCTTACCCTTTCGGTCTGTTCAACTCGACCAGTGTGAAACAAAAGCGGCGACTTGCTGAATATATCCTCTGTCTTCAGCAGAATCACCGGAACTCATCGCCGTATGAGGATTTCTACCAAGGATGAGATAAAGTATTCCTGTTTTTTCACCGAAATTCAAGGAGATCGTCTGTCGTGATCGCCTCGGCGTCGCGTTCGGCCGCACGCATTGCCGCATCATCGACGATTCCAACGATGTCCGCCGCGCTGCGATCCGCTGTCACTCATTCCCGCCGCTACCCCGTTATCAGGTACGGTGTGATTCGAGACTCTCGAATATCTTCTTCCCCCCTTCGTGTTGCGAGTTCCGACGGTGGGGCAACGCGATACGCGAGTTCGGTTCGGTGCTCATCGGACGGTGAGTCGTCACGAAGAATCGCGACTAACATTCTGTCAGACGAGCGCAAGAGGATGCCGTCCTCGGTGACTGACGATCGCAGTCCCTTCAATGACTGCTCAATGAGTTCTTGGGCTTCCGCTGGCTCGATTGTGAGTTGCACGGTGTCAAATTCTGGCCGATCGCGAGTCGTTGCTGTCATGCTTCGTTTTCATCGGGCTAAGTGTTTGTAAGCCCATCTCTCACCAATTCGTTGTGTGATCGTGAACGAGAAACTGGCGGCTGCCTTGCCGGTTGCTGTGGTCTTGGCCTGAACGTACTGTTGCTTTGGTGACTGAGTGATACGCCAGTAGTTATCGAGATAGACTATTTTACCTGCGGAAAGATTATCACACGTGAGGT
Organism: Haladaptatus ordinarius; assembly: GCF_054177595.1. Taxonomy (NCBI): domain Archaea; kingdom Methanobacteriati; phylum Methanobacteriota; class Halobacteria; order Halobacteriales; family Haladaptataceae; genus Haladaptatus; species Haladaptatus ordinarius. The sequence goes on from NZ_JBPEHH010000101.1 coordinate 9,246, forward strand.
CGAAGAAGTACTGATGACGGATTTATCGTCGGATTCAGGAAAAGGGACAGATCCGTCCTATGTCCAGCGGTGGAAGGAACAGACGACGGGCTTCGATCGAGTGCGATCAGTCGCGTTTGCACTCCAAGAGCCACGGACAGCAGGCTGGATCGCCGACGAAGCACACGTTTCGGAACCCACGACCCGAAACCATCTTACCCGACTCGTCGATCTCGGAGTTCTCGTCACAGACGACACGAGTGACGGACGAACCTATTATCCGGATCCGATTTACTCGCGATTGACCGCGCTCCGCGAGCTCGTGAACGAGAATTCAGCAGCCGAACTGGCTGAACAAGCCGCTGCCATACAGCGCGATATCGAAGTGTGGAAACACGAATACGAGGTCAATGACCCGTCTGGCCTCCGAGCAACCGTCGCTGGTGAAGAGCTTGCTGCTGAAGAAGCCCGTACTCGTCTCCGGCAAGCAGACGATTGGGCATCCGCGAAATATCACCTCTCCCTGCTCCGAGACGCGATCGACCATTACGACACCTATACTGCTCGCCCCTCTACCTCGGCATGACTGATTCGTCTAACTGGCCGATTCTAGCGACGCACCGTCGATCAGAACGAGACACAGGAGTGAGGGGATCACGCTTCCCGCTTCGGTCGGATGGTGGATCACCCAACCCGGATGAGGCAGCCGAGAAACGTCATCGCATCCTTCGAGCACTGCGAGAACAACTGGATCATCATCCAGCGATCACGAACGCACATGGCATTCCAGATGGGTACTACGCCGAAGTGCAAGCAGACGTCGATCCTCGGTATTTCGGACGGAGTGCCAATGATGCGACGCTTCGAGTGACGTGGCATCCGAACCCGACGTTTCCACCGAGAACTGGGCTCGAAGATCGCGAACGAACGTCACTGACCGCCAACTTTGCCTTTCATTACAGCGAGTCCTCGGGATTTGATTGCGGATGGCATCTCGAACCAAATCCGCATGTTAGCGGTCATCTCCATTTCCAAGAACGGGAATCCTCGGACGAAGACTACGTCTATGACGAGTTCACGCTTACCGCGACCTCGGTCGTTGGGGTGCTCTGGGAAGTATTGGACGCTCTCGAAGCCCGATTACGGGAGAAGGAGGGCCCGTAGAAGAGACGATTTTGTTGAAATCCTCATGTTCTGACGAATATCACATGCTCGTGGTCGAAGCCGTATTCGTCATAGAATGATCTTCCACCTCGTTGCCAGCCATACCACCGAGCCAGACAGACTCGTGACCAGCCGTCCGAAAGCCGTCGAACAATCTGGACTGGTGTGTTCACCTCAAAGTAAGTACCGTCCTTCCGAAGGTTGACCCAGAATGAGGACTGGCTCGCTTAGAGAAAGCGATTGACAATCGTCTCTATCCGCCCCTTGATTCCGCTCTCGCCCTGGACTGTTCCATCATGGTCGATGGTATGCTCAACCCCGTACTTCTCGACCAGCAGCTCCTGGGCGTCTGTATCGTACGCAACAGCAAAGTCATTCTGTTCGAGGCGCTCGATAACTGGCGTGAACTCGTCCGGTGGTTCCGCTTCCTGCTCGGTCGGCTCTGCATCCGTATTCGTTTCGCTTGCATTCTCGTCGGCGGGTGCTAACCGTGGCTCGGGAAATCCATACCGATGGACGTCGTTGTCTTCTACACCGTCGAATAACTCGTCTGCCTCGACGTTTTGCCATCCTTCCCAATAGCCGTTCAGATCAGAGCGGAACGAGACGATGACTAATTGTGTGTCCGCTGGATACGCCGGATTCGTGTCGGCAGTCGTCATCGGTCCGTCGCTGGTTGAAAATTCCCACTCCTCGATTGTCTGCTCTGGTGGTCTTGCAATGACAACCCCCACGTTTGGATCGTCGTCTTCGATGTCGATCACGCGATCTCCAATCGACAATCGTGTCATGCTGGAGTTACTCATACGATCGAGTAGCGACTGAGGCCCTATAAATCGATGGGCAGCATCGAGAACTGAACCGTGAACAGTTCGGTCGGCTCAATTGAATCCGCGAATATCTCTCGCATTCACGCTTCTATCGATTGTTCAATGTTGTGAACGCCAGCTATGAGCGCAATCTCGCGGAACTGACGAAACCAGTCACGCGCTCGCACGGCGGAGCCGTGTGAGCGCTTGAGTGAGGAATTCACGGTCTCAGTCATCGACCGTTGATGATAGCGCTCGTCGTCGATTCGTGCGTTGTGAGCGTGATCGTACGGTGCGAACACACGATGGTTGATGAGCGGTCGGACACCGACCGCTCGAAGGGCTTCGCGGAAGCTCATGTCGTCGTAGCCTTTCTTTCTGCGAGGAGAGAATCCCGCCGTGAACGGCGGGAGTGAATCCGACAACTCTTTCACAAACCACGCATCGACACTACGGATATTTAAGTAGTATCGGTTCATAATATGATGGACACCGAGGCGGTCACACCGCCCACTCAATTGCACAATATCGGGACTCCGAGACCCAGAACGTTCGAGACACCCTCTCGAACCGCTGTGGTGTCTCGGTCAGCAAGATAACTCCGAGTCCCATGCCGGGATAGGAGTAACGGCGGTGTGGCCCCGCCATCGGCCTATCATACCGACAGGTCGTCAACCAGCAAATATCCCAAACCAGCGGTGCGGTGCCGTGGGAAGCCTCGCCGTTTACGGCGAGGAGGAGGAGGTCACTTCTGGCTCGTTCTTCTACTCGCATAAGCGCTTTGTATCGTTTTAATCAACTCTATTTGAACACTGTACTGCTAAATAGTAAAATAGAGTACCAATAGTTAGTATAATATACTAACGAGCGTCTACCGTTGTTTTATACAATTCCCGTGAGAACACTGTGTGTCCGTCCGAAAGGGCGGACGAAAGAAATGGTCGACGGAACGCCAGCGAACGGTGTTTCCGTCGCGCTCATCACTACTGGAGCGACGATCGTCGCCAGTCAGCAGCAGGCTGGCTGGATACTCGTCGCTGTTGGATTGGTGATATCGCGAAGGAAACAGGGTGAGTGACTTGCAGTCCAACGCTGCACTCGCCCTTATGCCGCATTTATTTGTTCTGCAACGCCGACCAGCGCGTGGTCGACAGCGTGAGTATACAATGGAGAGGTTCATCAGTCTTTCCCAGTAGCGGATGCGCTTCGATTACAGCGGCACTCCCGAAGTGATAAAGAAAATGGTATCGAGCTGACTTAGAGGACGAAACCTCCGACCCACCAGACGAGTAGGAGGAGTCCGACCCATGTGAGTAACTGAATCATCACCACCAGACGGAGGTACAATGATTGTTGGCTTGCTGCCATGGTAGCAATAACCATGGCCGGCCATGTTAGTTATAGAGTTCTGGACATTAGAGAAGGAAAACACTACTTGTATACTCTTGGCCTACGCCGGCGGTGGCAGGTTTTGTGCATTCTCGTAATGGTGCTTCTCGCGGCATCAGCGTCAGCAGTCGAAGCGTGGGGAGGATGCTGGCTTCGTGGCACTTGAAAGTGATATTGACCAATCTGCGGCCTCCCCACTGGTGCATAGTGTGTGTGTGTGTGTGTGTGTGTGTGTACTACCAGTACTATGAAACCCTCTGCCGTATTTTATACTAAGGGTGTGGGAAATTTTCCACGCTCTTCGCGCATAGATTGTGTTGGGGGTACCGCGTGTGTTCCACTTCCGCTTAGAAACGGAAAGCGTCGGAAGACACCTGGTGTCGAATGCAGCCGAAAACTGAGTGCGATGCTGTCTGCATGATTCCTGAACGTCCACTCTCCATCGATCGTTGGTTCAGAAATATTTAGTTTCTGAGTGTTTAGTAATGCTATGTCTGATTACATCTGCTCTTCTGCTGGCTGTTGGATGTCGAGGATGAGCCCTGGGCTGATCACCAATCGCGAGAAAGATGAGAAAGGCCTCCTCACTATGTCGATCGACAAATCAGATACGTATCCGGGTCGACCATGCGGGAAGACCCTAGTGCATTGTCAACTATCAATTGTAGGATAAAGTCGGCGTAGTTTGATTCGTGCATCTTCGGATGTGAATCGCCAGTCAATGTCTGTTTCTTGGGCGTTCAGTGAATTTGTCCACGC
>NZ_JBPEHH010000102.1:0-13307 GCF_054177595.1 Haladaptatus ordinarius
GGACAAATTCACTGAACGCCCAAGAAACAGACATTGACTGGCGATTCACATCCGAAGATGCACGAATCAAACTACGCCGACTTTATCCTACAATTGATAGTTGACAATGCACTAGAACGGATGTTCCAGGGACAGAGATCAGTTGCAAACACGATTTCACGCCTTTAGAACAGCTTAATCCAGTTTGTATAACTTCTCCGCTAGTATCAAGGCTTTGCGCACCTCCTAAATCGTCCAAAGAAAGGGGGAGGTACGAAGAGCGAACAAGCAGATGTGTCGAGTGGGTGTCCACGGAAACTCAAAGATCACTGAAATCGCAGAATAGTCAGTTGCAGAGTATAGATCAAAACAGACGGTGGACGCGATGCACGAACTCTCGAACGGACGTCTCGGGAAAACCAAGCGCCAACGATCCAAAGACGGGTTGAGTTATAAAGAGACGCGGCTCGTCCTAAAAGCCGATGTGGAACTTCCTGGTGAAGTGACGAACAACGACATGGACGATAGCCCGGCCACAGACGCGGTTGCCGGAGAGTAGCGTGGTCGGGACCACATTACCTCCGAAAGGGACATGAATCTAATACGAACGTCAACACAAACGCGGTCGTGGACACCCCGAATTGACACAGTTCGGGACTGACGCCGTACGGCTACTCGTAAGTACGGCAGTTGTATCGGCGTCTATCGGCTACAAGCCAGCGGGAGAGGTGGTACCGGCCACCGCGTCTGTGGTCGGGAATACGTGATTGAGTTGATCGAGAAGTCACCGTCAGGAGATCGCGATTTGGTTATGATGACAGTGACAATGGCTTCTCCTCGTGAGGAGATGCAAGAGAAACGATCTTCCTGTCATCTGCATCGTCTGTATATCTCAGCAACTCAAACGCTAGCCGAGTGGTATTGACGATGGTTCAGCTAGCAGAATAAATTGACGAGTAGAAAGAAGCTCGTCGAGATGAGTTTCTCGAAGCGATGTCTTCGAATGGGTACCGGTCAGATGCGACCGGTATGGGAGTGCTCACCGGCCTTAGCTGCGACTGCAACGTAGTTCGTCCCGAGTGCGAACCTCTCAACAACCGTCGTGCTGTCAAATGAGTGTTCCAACTCCGTGAGAACGTCTTCTTCGTCGTTCCAGTTCCCGAATGCGCGATAGAAGCGTTTGATGAGTGGATTTAGAATTCGACCGAGCCCGGATGGAACAAGTCGAATCTCGTAGACGGAGAACCGGGTGCCAGGCTTGAGCGTCTCATAGACGTTTTCGACAGTCGCCCGCACATCTGGCGTAGAACTCACCGCAGTTGTAGCCAGCGCGCCGTCGAATCGGTCATCGCCAAGAGAGAGAGTCTTCGCATCCGCATGAACGACTTCGACGTTTTCCCAGCCGTGTGTTTCAATTCGCTCGGTCGCTCGTTCGACCATCCCAGGACTGAGATCAACACCGATCACGCGACCGTCACTGCCGACTGCTTCGCGGAGCAGCTCGAAATTCGTCCCCGGTCCACAGCCAATATCGAGAACGGTATCGCCCGGTTCGAGATGGAGTTGAGATACGGCGTTGCGACGATGCTCCAGCGTATCGTTCTCGTAGAATTTCCAAAACGACTCACGCGCGCTCCAGAAGTTCCACTTGCGTTGACTGCGCTCCAACTGTGTTTGGTACTTCGAAGACGTCTTTCCGTCCATACCTAAGTTACGGCACCCTGGAAACAGTGGCTTTTCCCGATATGGTTCGCCGATTTATATAGGCAGAATACGGGCGACTAATTCACGTCTTAGCTGCAGGAGTGAAACGCCGGTCATTCGAAACCTACAGAACGGGGTACTGTGTCCGACCGATATCTATGTCCTTATGGGATTTTCTGCTCGCTTTCCAGCGGTCGATCTAGGTGCGCACCGCCAGAGTTTGCTTGCTGTCGAAACACTCCAGACGCCGAAGCATACGACCACGACTACCTCAGCGGCACCCCAGCCGATCTGTGCCCATGTAAGCCCGAAATCGTACGGAAGCCAGACTACCAGTGTGATCGACCCGAGTGCGATCACCGTCGCACCCTCACGAGGGGCTCCCGAGCGCCATTCGAGGATTCCGGCGGTCCATAACAGCAGCCAGATTCCGAGAAAGATTCCCGCCCCGAAGAGTTCGTGGGCGATAGAATCGCCGCCTATCGGGAAGAGTCCAGCACCGACGAGCGTGACCCCCACAAGTGCGTACAAGACAGCCACGGCTCTGCTGGAGGCAGTCCAGAGTCGAGTTGCGAACGGAAGCGCGAGGAGACCAGTAACGACGAGACCGGCGTTAAAAAACAATGCCGCGAAATTCCCTTCACCACCGATCACCGAGAACGGCTCGCCCGGCCACGTATAGGTAGTCGAGAGCGCGGCACCAACCCCGAAGGTACCGAGAGCAACGAGTGGTGTAAGTATTCCAGTAGCGATCCGGAACTTTTCGGTCGTGTTCTCCATACCGATTGTCCTTCTCCCGAACGAAAGTCCGTTCTCCCGATGCTTTTCGCGATTTTATGTGTACCAGAAGGACTGCGGGCTGGCTCACGAATGGGTTATGACGGCTTAGCGGTTTGTTCCGAGTACTTGTCTGATTGCATGTGCCTCTCCTCGACGCAGTAGTCCGGAGGCGGTCGAGACGGCACAGTCGAGTTCCTCTGCGACAGCCTCGATCCCGTTGCGGCGAGGCACAGCGAAGTACCCGAGATCCCAAGCGACTTGGAGTGCATCCTGCTGACGGTCGGATATCGATGTCTGGAATGTCATGACGCCGTCTCCGAGTTTCAGGATCTCGATCGAGATTCCTTCAGGGGTCGACTCCGTAACGGCTCTGAGATCGTCAGGATGCGCCACGACGGTCATCTGCATCGTCCGGTCGGAGCGAAACTCGATCGGCGGGACAATCACGACCGTATCCTGTGCGAGCGAATCCATCATTGACATGCCCTCTGGACCGAGCTCCTGACGGAGGTAGAGGAAGAACCCCTCCTCGTCGGGTGTGATATCATATTCGAGAACCGATTCCTGTTCGGCCAGCAAGGATTCGTATGCGTCCGGACTCCCGTAGACAAACGAACTGATGGTCTCAACGCCATCGACAGACTGGCCGCCAAGGATGATCTCTCGGTCCAGATCAGGCGAGTCGCACAGTCCCTTATGGAGGGGGATGAGCGCTTCGTCGCTGTATCGGAGCTCGACAGACATCGATTTCATTGATTATAACATTAGAGTCCCACTACTTGAATCACCGATACGCTTCGGGAATGGAGACAGCCAAACTGCCAGCCAAGCTGTACTATGAAGGTTCGATCGCGCCGATGGATGATTTTCGGTGGACTCATACTCGGAACCGCCGCTTGGTTGCATCGGTCTCTGCGTCGTTCTTCACCTTCAATGGACGAGTTCATTGACGAACGGCACATGAAGGCCTTTCTCGTTCGCCGGCGTATCGACTCGGAGTGCGTCGAAGCGATCAGAGAGGCCGTCTCGAGAACGATAGCTGAGGACGACCCGAGTCCGCTACTCAGCCTCGAGGGCGCAACGACAGCATCGCTCTTTCTGAATCAGGATTCGGCTGAGCCCGAGCTCGTCTGGTACGTCGAACTTCCGCGGTCTGTAATCACCGACTGGGATCACTCAGAGGAGGTCATCGCAGCGGCATTCCCCTTCGAACACGACGCGCTCAGTGACACCGACGATAGCGTTGAACGCGAACTGCTTGTCCACGCCGTGAATCCGCTCCGTCCGCAGACGAATGTCTCCACCGGAGTGGCGTCCCAACGGACCACGGATTCTGGTAAGGAGCGAACGGTGGATGTAGCGTTAGTGAGTGTGTGGCTAAACTCTGGCATCCCTGAACGCCTCGCCAACTGGTTCACAACCCTCGCCCATCGATTCAAAGCAGGCGAATTGAGTCTCGGTCCGATCGAGACGTGGAGTACCGAGATGATCGACATGGAGAACATGTATACGGAATCAGTGTTCCTTGACCGGAGTGCAGAGGGCTACGAGTTACTGATCTACATGGAAGCCGACGAAATGCAACAAGTCTACGACGCCTACTACAACACGTGGAACCCGGTTGCCCGAGGGTCCGAAATCATTCTCGACTGGGCGCTCAAAGATGCGAGCCCGATTCTTGACTATCCGCTCGAAACCGATTTCGAACTACTCGCCCATGCTGTCGCACCGAATCGGCCACGACATGTAGCAGACATCTCGAATCATCGCGGGTAGTGTTGCTGTTTGATCCATGGTCCGTCCCGCTTACCGCTGCCGCCCTTTACTCTGCCATAGCGGCACCACCACAAGAGATTCACACCGCGTTGCCGGTGACACATGGTGGTAGTGATGCGTTGACTACGGTGGAGTGCGTCATTTTCTGCGAAACGAGGGGGGTTGTCTCGGCCAACCCCCCTATTACAACATTGTAATGTGCAGCAAACCGATTGCCAGGAACAATCACAGAAAATATCCGCACGTTCGCCTCACTCGACCGGTTCGGCTTCGGGGAACTGATAACTCCCGTTGATGATTGGCTCACGCGGTTGGTAGAGCCGGACCATGTAGTGCCATCCTTCTGGGGTGTAGAGGAAGTTCGGCTGGTCGGGATCGCCACCGAAATGGATCGTGACGCTGCCATCATCGGCTCGCTGTGCGGTCGCGTTGTTGATCGTGTACGCGTCGTACTTGTTCTCCTCGAGGTAGAGGTCACGGTTGTAGACGGTGACCGACCAGAACGCGTCGACGGGAACATCTTCGTCGACGGTGAGTGTGTATGGCGTTGTGCCATCATTCTGGCTGGGAATCCGTTGGAAGAAGAGCGCTTCCGACGGCTGCGGGGGGGCGGACCACCCCGACGGACTGGCGACAAAGAATTTCACCGGGTCGACCTGGTCGACGTCACCATACGCGTCCGAAAAGTTCTCGAGCGTTCTATAGACCGTTGTCATCGCCTCGTCGAGTTGTTCGAACGATTGTGAATCCCAGTTGGGAATCTCGAACGACCCTTTCGATGCTTGTTCGACACCGATCTCGTCCTGAAGTTGCCGGACTTGCTTCAGATCCTCCGGGTCGTTCGGGTCGATAAACATGCGGATCAGGACGCCAGCATACCGAGTCCCGACCATATCTTGTGTAATTGTGTACTCGCCGGCGTCGGTAGTGTACTTCTTCACGTACAGATCCTCGTTCTGGACACTCATTGCCTGGTAGCGGTCACCACTGTCCGGGAGCGTGATGGAGACTGGCTCGGTCAGATCGAACACCCCGAGTGAGTAGATCGTGTCGAGATTCGGCTCGAGGTCCAACTGGTCCGTGGCAGGAGTGATCTCTCTGTAATTATAGAGCTGTCCGAACCCATCCCTGTCGACGGTTGCCTGGAACGAAGCATGACAGTTGGCGCGTCAGTAGTTCTCCCACGTCACCGGGACTGACTCGTCATCTTCTGGCGTCTGTTGCTCGGCTTCGTTGGTAGTCTGGGTCGATGTGTTTTGGTGAGCACTGGCACTACCGACGCCCATCGCAAGTAAGCTGGCGAGGCTTGCCCCGCGAAGCGCGGTGCGGCGGGTTGCCTGCAGCGGGTTGGAATTCGATTCTGCGTCAGCCGTCGTGTCGTGTGTCTTGTTATCCATGGTTGGTGTCTCTCTTTCCTCCGCACGATGCCCACAGCACTGCCCTACCCGACTTGTACACCATACCACGGACTCTACAAGGTCCTGTCTCTAAAACACCATAAATTCCAGACATAATCGCGGTGAGAACTGGTAGACTATCTGTTCAATCCTGATTCGTTATTGGGGGCTGTCTGGGCGCTACTCGACGGATTCACGATTGGCTACACCGTCGCCTGGTCATACAATCGCTTCAGTTTGGAGTGACGATCCGCCTACCGTCACTCTTCTTGAGACGCAGAGAGTAACAGGGGGTGATGTGACATCCTCCCCCGTTTTCAAGTGTGAGGAGACGCTGCAGAGCATCGCGGTCACTCCTACACAGGGACCACTTGTGGCATATCGTAGGAGCCGTCGACCAGCGACCAGTGAGGACCGTAGAACCGCGCCACGAAGCTCATGCCACCGTCGGGGGCTGGCAGCCAGTTTCGCACCTTCTCGGGGTTCTCCGGTTTCTCGTGTTGGACGTAGATGACGAGGTCGTCGTTTTCGGTGTGCAACTGGTCTGTTTCGAGCATGTAGCTGTTGATGCTGTAGCGGTCGAGGTCGTTGTCGACGAAGTACCCCTGCGCGTCGTAGATCGGGATCTCCCAGAACTCGGTGACTGGCGGCAGGTCGTCGAGGTCGAACGTGATGGTGTAGCGCTTCGACCCGTCCAATTGCTCGCCGTTAGCGTCGGTGAACAGGAACGCACCACTGTGCGAGGTCGGCCTGTCTGGCCCCAGGTAGCCGAAGTCGGCCACCACGGCCCGGTCGAGCCAGTCGGTCGTGAAGTCCCCCGTCTGCCGAGCGAGACCCCAGCCATTCATGTCGATCATGCCCTCTCGGCCGGCGGTCTTGACGCGCTCGAACCCGCTCTGGAACCCGGTGGTCAGCGCCGCCTGCACGTCGCCATCGAGGTCGGCCCACTCGAACTCCCTCCCTGAGCCGATACCGACCGCTTCCAACCGATCGAGCATCGCGGCCTCCCGCGCGGAGTCGTCGACGAGCGACATGCTCGGGTCGTTCAGGGCGAGGTCGAGGAGGGTGAAGAAGTCCGCAGCGGTCTGAATCTCGACCTGCCGGGTCGTGAGGTCGTCCATTCGTGGGGTCGTCTCGTAGTCACCAGGAACGACCGCCTGGTCCGCTCGCGGCACGCCCGCGTGGTCGTTGGCGAGCCACTCGCTGAGCGGGGTGATCGTCGTCCGATCCTGGAGGTCGTTGACGTGCGCGATTTCCGAGTCGTCCGTGGCATCGTGCAATGCATACCGGACAAGGGTCAAGGCGGTCTTCGTCGGTGCCTGGATGACGTCGGTCGTAACGAAGTCACCGGGGATGTCGCCGTCGTAGCCGTCCGGCAGTATCAGGTACGAGCGAGCGTCGGTGCCGTTGAACTGGTTGCCGGCATAGAGGAAGAATCGCCCGTACTGGTCCATCGCCTGCAGCGAGAAGTACCGGTCGGTGACCTCGGGCATCTCGATGACGACGGGGTCGTCCTGCAGGTCGAGAAAGCCCATCGCGTAGAGCGTCGTGGCGTTCGGAGCGACGATGGCCGTGAAGTCGGCCGTTATCGGTTGCCCATCGTTAACTCTGTGCAACCGATTGATACCTTCGAAGACGTCGCTGTCCTCGTTCTGCGTGTAGTTGAAGCGCGTTTCATAGAAGATGACCTGCTGGAGGCCGTAGAGGTAGGCGTCTTCTGCGAGTAATTCGATTTCGTGATCGTAATTATTCTGCGTCATTGGTTTGATGTAGTAGTACGTCTGTTGATCTGATCCGAATCAGGTGAGTGGGGTTGGTCGCCCCAGAGCAACTGTCGTATCGTGTGTTATGGTGCTGATAGTTGGTACTTGGTTCTCTCGCGCGCGACGCCCACAGCACTCCCCACCCAACACGCTCTCGTACGACGACCCCCGATAAAGAGATGATGGTAGAATCACATAACATATTGATGTAATACCGGTGGGAATTATTGACCGACCCATTTTGCCGGAATCCGAAAGAGGTCTTCTCAGCACCGAGCAACCCATCCCGCTCTACTTCGAGAGTGTGGACATTCTACATTAGCGCCCTGGATTACAACAGCGGCTGACTTAATTGGCAGAATTTTGCAAATATTTGATTGCGGAATAGAGAGGAGAAGCTCATCACGACTGTCAATATGAGACGAGAGAACAGTCGAAATTCGACATTGCAGCGATTTGGTCCTGAATGGCAATTAGGCTGCTCTTCGCCCACGTGTCATTTAACTGGCTCAGCCTCGGGGAATTGATAGCTCCCGTTGATGATTGGTTTGCGTGGTTGGTAGAGCCGGACATAATAGAGCCAGTCTTTTGGCGTGTAGAGGAAGTTCTTCTGGTCGGGGTCACCACCGAAATGGATCGTGACGCTGCCGTCAGCGTCCCGCTCTGCGGTCACGTTGTTGACCGAATACGCGTCGTACTTGTTCTCCTCGAAGAACCCCTCACTGTTGTAGACGCTGACCGACCAGAACCCGTCGACAGGGACGTCCTCGACGGTGAGTTCGTATGGCGTTTCGCCGTCATTCTGGGCGGGGACTTTTAAGAAGAATAATGATTCTGACGGCTCCGGAACGCCAGTCCACCCTGAGACACTGATGATGAAATATTTCACGGGGTCGACCTGGCCGACGTCACCATACGCGCCCGAGAAGTTGCCTACCGTGGTGGAGACTGTATTGAGCGCGTCGTCGAGTTGTTTGAATGATTGTTGCTCCCAGTTGGGAATCTCGAACGAGCCAGCCGATGCTTGCTCCACGCCGATCTTGTCTTGGAATTTTCGGGCTTGCTTTACATCGGCCGGGTCGTTCGGGTCAACAAATGTGCGGACTAAGACGCCAGCATACCGAGTCCCTACCATATCTTGTGTGATCGTGTACGTGCCTGGCTCGGTGACGCACAGCTTCCCATATTGGTCCTCATTCTGGACGTTCATCGACTGGTATCGGTCACCGGTGTCCGGTTTAGTGATGGTGACTGGCTCGGTCAGGTCGAAGACTCCCAGTGAGTAGAGCGTGTCACGATTCGTTGCGATGGTAAACTGATCCTCGATGGGGGTGAGACTCCGGAAATGATTGAATTGTCCGAACCCGCCATCGTCGACGGTTGCCTGGAACGAAGCATGACAGTTGGCGCGTGGGTAGTTCGCCCATGTCACCGGGACTGCATTAGTATTGTCCGTCGTCTGTTGCTCGGCTTGATTGGTAGTCTGGCTCAGCGTGTCTTGATGGGCACTGGCACTACCGACACCCATCGCAAGTAAGCCAGCGAGGCCTGCTCCTTGAAGCGCATTTCGGCGGGTTGCTCGCAAGGGTTCGGAGTTCGATTCTTCGTCAGCCGCCGTGTCGTGTGTCTCGTTGGTCATGGTTTGTGTCTCTCGTTCTCTCGCGTGGTGCCCACAGCACTGCTTCACCCGACTCGCACTCCATACGACGGACTCCTACAAAGTACTGTCTCTAAAATAACATAAATTCCAGACATAATAGCGGTGAGAACTGGTAGACCATCTGACCAATCTTGATTCGTTATTGGGGACTGTCTGGGCGCTACTCGACGGATTCATGATTGGGTACACCGTCGCCTGGTTATACAACCGCTTCAGTTCGGAGCGACGACAGCCGTGAAGTCGGCCGTTATCAGTTGCCCATCATTGACTCTGTACCACCGATTGATGCCTTCGAAAACGTTACTGTCTCTCTTCTGGGTGTAGTTGAAGCGTGTCACGTAGAAGACCACCTGCTGGAGGCCGTAGAGATAGGCGTCTTCTGCGAGCGATTCTAGCTTGGAATTGTAGTCAGTTTGTGCCATTTCTGTTGTGGTATAGCGCGTTTGTCGATCTGATTCGAATCGGGGTAGGTTGCCGTCAAGCAACCCATGGCCCCGGTTGATCATTCTCGTGGTTCTATGTCTGGGAGGACCCAGGAGTGGTCCATGAACGGCTGTGTCGGCGAATACAGACGGAAGTAGGCAAACCACCCTTTCTCCGGAACGGTCGGTATCCAGTTCTGTTTTCTCTCGTCGGGAGCGTCTGGACCGAAGTAGACGTCGAACGATCCATCGTTATTCTGCAGAAGGTCTGTTCTGGACGACACGGCAGCAACCTCTTGGTCGTTGTCGATGAGCCCGCGAGTGCTCACGTCGTAGGCCGTGACCGACCAGAACGTCTCGGCGGGCACGTCTGGCGGGATGTGCAACGTGCATTCGTCTTTAGCTAAGACTCACACCTCGGTTGCGTAGCGGTAGCGAGCGTTTCCTGTAAGATTGGTGGCTCTGTTGGACACAGCTATCGTCTCCTCATTCTTCTCGAAAAGAAGCCTCGATAAGCTACTGCTGTACTGCGGTTCTTCTCTTAGCTAAAGACGGATGGTGCAACGTGTAATTCGTTCCGCCATCGAGCCACTCGCCGTTGGTGTCTCTGTACGTTCCCAGATACACCTGTCCCTTCCCAGTCTCGTGTCCATGAACCGCCTCGTCGTTCGTGACGACCTCGTAGAACTGCGAGGCCCGCTCGTCGAGTTCGTCGTAGTAGTCCCCTCGTTGATCCGGCGACGTGATGACGGGGTATTGCCACTGGACGTCGCCATCGTACTGAGCACCATCGATGCGTTTGGCGTAGCAGGTGGCTTTCGCCATCGCCTCGCCCACGAACGCCGCATTCGTCAGAAGTTCCTGCTGGCGTTCGTCCGGTTCGAACGGCTTGCCCTTCTCGATGCCCAAGGGTTTCAGCATAGCCATAAAGAACCGGTCGTGTTCGATCACTGGTTCGCGGTCGATGATATCGGCGAGGCGTTCCCAGTACTCGATTCCGCGCGGTGGCGTCGCCTGCCAGGGTCTCCCATCTGGAGTGAGATAGCCCCGGGGGTTTGGGTCGTCTTGCTCCTCAAACGGATAGATGGCGATGTCGTCGAGGAGTGCTTGCTGTTCGTCTTCGTCTTCGGGAATCAAGCGAATAGCAATAAATAGCCCCGTCGTCGGGCTCCGGTAGACGTCAAAGTCACCTGTGCCTTCGGGGACGTCCTCTCCGGGGCCGACGAAGAGATACGTGCCCGGTTCAGTTATTTCGGTGAGACTGATCTGCCACATGTCATTGGCTGCCCCGCGCACCTCACCGTCTGGCATTTCGAGGACGAATGGGCCTTCAGACAGGTCGATGAAGGCTCCCGCGTAGGGTGTGGTCGTATTCTCGGTTATCCCGCCCAGAACGTCTTGGAAGCTGGTGGTGTAGACGAATTCGCCATTCGCGGCACCGAGCACTTTGGTGAAGGCGTACCGATACTGTGCGAAGGTGACGAGCGGTATCGACCACAGGTACGCTTGACAGCCGCGCTGGAAGTCGATTTCGTCGTACAGCTTCTCTACGGTGTCCGTCGTTGGATACCCGTCTTCGAACTCGTGGGTGAACGAGAGTTCACCGATTCGGGTGTCGTACGATTCGGGTGTCGGTTTATCGTGTCTGGATTCTTGTCCCATTGTAGTACCCCCATGGTTTGCCAACGGTCAGCAATCACTCTTGCAACGTGATGCGTCCGACCCTGACTTCGTGATTGACGAACGGTTCGTCGCTGACGTTCGGGTCGTGTCCCCCCTCCGTCATGGAATTAGTAACACACAAAAGATAAAATATCTAACTGTTTTTTCCACCCACTGACAGAATGATCATCGTCGAATGACTTTGTGCTGACACCTGTGTTCGAAGAGAGTCATCAGGTACGAGAGAAGAAACAATGCGGCGGCGATGGGGACGAGGGTGCCCAGCGTCGAGATATCGGGTATCGCCGGAACCGTCAGCGAGGGCAGGCCGCTTGGGATTGCCCCGACAATGCCGACGCCACGGGCCTGCAGATTCGTTACCGACATGACTATGATTGCGAGGACGACGACGACGAGTGCGTTCGGAAAACGCGGTATGTACCGCTCGCCGAGGATGAGCAACACGATGCCCGTGACGCCGACGGCCAGCGTTTCAGGATTCGTCATACCGATATGGCTCACGGTGTACCAGATACGCCCGAAGAAGGCGCCCGACGTACTGCTCTCGATGCCGAACAGCTTGTTAAGTTGGGTAGACATGATGTACAACGCCGCTCCAGCGGAAAACCCCGTGAGCACCGACCCCGAGATGAAATGGACGAGAAAGCCCAACCGGAACGCCCACGCAACGACTGCGATGATACCGACGAGAAGCGTTGTTAGGACCACGAGTGACACGTAAGAAACGGTGCTACCTGTAGCAGCATACCCGACGCCACTTGCGAGCAGGATCGCCAGTGCTGAGGTCGGTCCCGCAATGACTTGCCGGGAGGTACCAAGAACGAGATAGGCGATGACGGCCATCAACCCGGCATACAACCCAGTCTCCGGTGGCAAGTTCGCCAGCGACGCGTACGCTAATCCTTCGGGAATGACCGCCGCCGCAACGGTGATTCCCGCGACGACATCCAGACGGAGCCACGACGCGTCGTACTGGGGAAGTCACTCGAGTACAGGCAGAATTGACGAAAATCGCTCGTTAATTCGTTTTTGTAGGTGTTTCGTTGTCATCGGCACTCCCTCTCAATCGCGGTAGTGACTGCTGTCGATCGGTGAATCGTCCCGAAGTACGTTCCAAGACGCTCGCCTCGTAGATCTGTAGACGGCGTCGTCCGTCATTGCGAACTGTTTGATGTCGTCGTCCCTCCCTGTCTTCGTTCTCTGACCGCTCCCACTACCTGTCGAAGGTCAAACGGGGTTATTGTTGTCTGTATCAGACTAAGCTCGGAACTAAATGAGGTGAATTCCGAGGAGAATTGATATCCTGTGAACGATGGAGTTGGGTTTATGTCGAGTTGCGCGCCTTGCGTAAAGAGAAACGTCGGTGTTCTAACATTCAATCCGACCAACCCGATTATATACCCCGTGTAGTTGTCGGGTTGCGTTATCTCGGGAGCGGGCCCTCCTCTGATAGGTGTAAGCAGCCGAACCGTGTTTACCTGCTCAAGTGTTCCGAGAACCCGAAATGGGAGATTCGGCTGGTAACCGTATAAGAAGGCCAATACCTCTTCACTCTGCTGAAGCGCTGCCCGTCCACTGGTTTGTGCCACCCCTGGAGCGGACCCGGTCACCGACAGACCACCAATCGCACCGGCAGTTACAACCCCTCGCTTAAGAAATGAACGCCGTGAGTGATTCCCTCCTGATTCGAACTGCCCTTGCTGTGGCGTTTCTTCGTTTCCACCGGTGTCACTGTTTTCTCCCCACATGTTCCCTTTCAACCACAGTTCGCTGAATAAACGTGATAGATTGTTTCCTTCCACTCCTGTTGGTAGCGCGAGGTTTCTGAGACGCTTAACGAATAGTACCAAGTTGGTAACGAACGACGAATCGGCATCGACCGGATGGTGATGCGTCCCCCTTGTGCGAGTACAGCGGGGCTCTCTTCCCTGTTCTGCTCGGTAGCAAGCAATACTCTCACGTGAGCTACTAATAAAACGGCCACTGAGAGAACATCATACCCGGGGCCTCAATCCTGGTAATGAGTTGCCTTGTTGAACGCAAGACGGCATCGGGGTGGGGTTGCTGATCTACAATTTCACGGCGTTAGAGACGGCTTTTCGACCTCAGAAGATGCAGTAGCTGTCAGTCACAGCAATTGCTG
>NZ_JBPEHH010000103.1:0-12602 GCF_054177595.1 Haladaptatus ordinarius
AGTACTCATAGCGACTCAAGGTTCAGTTCCAATAATGACCGCATTTTGACTCATTCCTTCTTCTCAGATCTCATTTGATTAGATTTTCTCTCTATCACTGACTTATGGGTAAGAGACAGGTCTTCAGGCGTGGGAGGAAGTCAATGACGCCACGTCTCCTCGAACATTGTGTCGCCATCGAGTTCAACCCTGGTCTCAAGCTGACAGTAATTGTCAGAAATGTAGTTACTGGCAACAATCTCGAACTCACCGAAATCAGTCGCGATTTCTACTGTCATCTCGTTCTGAGCAGCTGCGGTTGATGGATCGTCTGCCATAACCGATGCCTCAAAAGTTGCTTCCCGGGAAAGTCGACCGTGTGGGAAATCAACGTCTAACGAGTGGCGTTTGGACGTCTGAACACAGTTAGAGACCCGCTCACGACTAGTGGTCCACGAGGAACTGCTATTCGAATGTTCGGCGCTTGTCGGTACTCTCTCATCGGGTGGAGCCATATCTACTGAGTCATCAAAATCCACACTGTTCATTTGGCAGCCAGGGAACCGCACAATAGCGGGATCAGCGGGTGTGGAACGAACTATGAACGACCCTTGGTCTGGGGTTGGAAGAGAGACGGGGAAGTAAGACGAGCCGATGGCAACACGGATCGAATGTCCTTCCTCGAAGACATGAGACTTGGGTTCGAACGGAATGATTATATCGTATTCAGTTCCGGGTTCCATTTCATCAGGATTGTCGAGGCCTTTTCGGTATTTGCCCCGCAAAGCACCATGGGAAACGAGTGTGCCACGAGAATTCGGTGACACATCGATGAGTCGAACGACAATAGTTGGGTCGGGAACGCTGGCTTCGAGTCGGAGCGTCACTTCGCCAGTGCCGGTGAGCTCGATCGGACTATCAAGGGGATCTGTCTCGAAAGTTAACGATCGTACGTCGTCATCGTTCGTTGCTGGCGGTTTGATCGATACTCCGTAGGGATCGATCGAGGAAGGTCCGACAGTAGGATCAATCGTGTACTCGGCATCAACTTCACCGGTCTTGTAATCACTCGGCGATGAGAGCCCTGTTGATGTGAGTGCGAACGTCACAGAATCATCTGTCTCGTCATAGATTGTCTTGCCGTTGGTTGGCGGATCCGTTGTATCTTCATTGTATACTGTCGGCCACGTTTCTCGGCCGCGCCATTGACCGGTCGAAGACCCGCCACCGTCAAGCTCGGTCCAGTAAGAAATGGTCGGTTCGTCCATCACTCCGTTTTCTTCATCACGCAGGAAGCGGTCGAACCAGTCGAGTGCCTGCCGACGGAAGTTGATAGCACTCTCACGGCCCCGATGAGGCATCTGATGACGCCATGGGCCGAGTAGAAGTCGCTTTGGTGCATCGATGGCCTCGAAGTACTCCAGTGTATCCTGTGTGTACGGATCACGCCAACCACCGATAGCGAGCGTCGGGGTTTCGATACGCTCGACGGGAATATTCTTATCCTCCCAGTATGATTCGTGGGGATCATTGTCAATGAACTGGAATAGCCATGGCATTCGATCGCGTGACTGTTCCAATCGATTCTGCCAACGATTGAGCCACTCACCATCTGCATCATGGATACTCGCTGGTTTTGCCTCGAGAGCTTGCATCAATGTTAGCCAGTCCATCCCAATGGTGAGAAACTCGAACAGGCCGCCGTAGGAGTATGCGTTCCGCCGTCCCTGATAGGGGGTATGAATGGGGACGATCGCGTCCAAGGCGTCCGGCTGCTGAGCTGCAGCATCTAGGGCTGTGATACCACCGTAGGATTTCCCGAAGAGACCGATTCGACCAGTAGTCCAGGGCTGTTCAGCGAGCCATTCGACGATGGCGGCTGGTTCAGTCCCTTCACGTCGGGTGAATGGTTCGTCGATAAACCCGCTCGAACTACCTGTCCCGAGCATGTCAGCGACGACGACCTCGTAGCCGTGTTTGGCAAAATAAAGACACAGCGGATCGTAAGCACCGTAGGTGATGAGATCGTCCTGGTGGTACGGGACGTACATCAACAGGGCTGGTGAGGGGGTATCGCTGCCGAGCGGTTCATATCTGGACGCTGCAACGGTTTCTGACTGTACGGGGATTTCAAGAGCCGTGTGGCGTCGAATATCGCCAAGTGGATCGTGGGAAGTCATGATAGGATCGAAATGACTGTTACATTCATCAATTCACACATTCTTGCAGGGTCAGTTTTGACTCACCCACACGTCCTTGAACAGCTTGCAGGCAGTCGGGTAGACGTCGAAGTTATTGACTCGAGAGCGGAACGCGTGGCTGACGTTGTTCCAGACCAGGATCGGCTTGGACATATTATCAGTAATGATCTTCTGAGCTATTAAATAGTGGTCTCCTCGCTTTTTTCTTGTCTCGGGTTGTTCGAGCCTTTTCCATGGCTTTGTCGGCTTTCTCGTTAGAGAAGGAACTTGCATATGTCGGTGCGATGAGTTCCCATATCCCCCACCTACAGCGCCTGTGCGGCGAGTTAACAGGCGTATTAGAGAAAATTCTCGTCGCCATTCAGTAGAGTTCGCTCTGACGTCACTCATTCTACTAGATTCTGAGTTAGCACAGAGGTAGTATTATATACTAACTCAGAGTCTCGCCATTTCTGAATGCTCTCCTGAGCCCCATCACTATGAGGGCACTTATAACCACCGCATCTATACTCAACAGTATGACCACTAATGGAGTATAAATTGTGTTCACTGGGATGATCCTGTCAGATCAAACCAATGTGGGGAGTACACGCCCAGACAGCGATTACTGTGAGCGGTCAATTGATGAGTGTACGTCATGTTTCGCACGGAGTCCAATAACTGTAATCGCTGCGATAGCGTTGAGAGCCCCTAACAGCAAGAATGCATCTCGATAGCTCCCCGTCATGTCACGAATTATACCGGTGACGGCTGGCAAGAGAAGTGCAGCGAGATTGCCTGCGGCAATAACAATCGCGAGCGCTATCCCCGCATCGACCGTTGTGTCACCAGCAACTCCATAAATTGCGCCAAACGGGAACGAGATGGCGAGCATCGCAAGGAGCGGGAATATCAGAAGAACCGTCGGTGAGCGAGCGAGCGCAAGGACGGCGAAACCCAGAATCGCCATCGCCGTTGCAACGGCGATCACCGTCCAATCGTGGACCTCCCAGCGGTCGGTGACGACGCCGCCGACCGCTCGTCCGGTCGTCGCAACGAGCAACACAGCTGCATTCAGCGGCCCAGCGACATCAAGCGCGTCGAAGTACGCAGTGATGAATGTCGAGAGTGCTACGTACGACCCCATCGTGGCGACGTAGCAGACCGCGGCGACGACCACGACAGGATGGGAAAGGACATATCGAACGTTCGATAACAGGTCCTTCGATGTCCTGTTCGCCATTCGTTTCCGCTTTGTGGAACGAACAGTCCTGTGACGCTCGTTCGGATTCGCCGCTCGTTCAGTTGGGTTCGCCACAGTAGTGCTCTCGTCTGGCTCTGTTGTAGATTGGGAACGGTCCGGGTGAGTGATGGATTCGTCTCGGTGCCGCCAACACGCGACGGCTGCAAGCACCCCCACAAGTGTACCGGGAGTGTGCAGACCGAACCGTCCCATATTCTCAAGGAGTACTGGCACCGCGAGAAAGGCAACTACGCCACCGAACGTTAATGCACCTCCGTAGAACCCCTGCTCACTCGTCGCACTCGACCCCTGGTGGAGGCGAACAATGTGTGTCGCACCGGCGGTGAGTACGACTCCGCCTGCAAGTCCCCACACGGCTCGGAGCGCGAGCAGCGTTAGAAAGGTGTGAGCGAAATCGAGCGTGACCGCCAACATGAGGTGTATCAGCGTCACACCGAGCAGGATTCGCGTCGTCGAGTATCGAGTGGTGAGGTAACTACTCGGTGCCTGTGCAAGAACGAACGACAGAAGCGGCACGCTTGTCACCAAGCCAAATTCAGTATAGCCAACGTGAAATCGGCCAGTGAGGACGTCGGGAATTGCCGCAGGTGCGAACAGCACATAACCGACGCTCATGACCGCGACGAACGGGGCAATTTCGAGCTTGCTTGGTACCGGTGTCTCGGTAGACACACTCATTGGGTGTTACTGGTCGAATCACCGTCTGTCTCATTGTCGGCGTCCCTACTAGTGGATTCCCCGTGTTCATATCCGTACACTGCACGCGCTGTCTCTCGAGAAATCTTTTCGAGTTCTATGTCGCGGCGTATCGCCGCTGGGTCGCGGTTATCGGGATCACCGTGGCCGCCAGCACCCGGCGTGCGAATGCTCACGACCGTGCCGGGGTCGAGTTCGATAACGGTTTTTCCAGGGAGGCGTTCACCGCCCTCGTCCGTCTTTATTACATCATCGAGCGCGTTCTCGAAGCGGTAAGCAGCACCGCGCGTTCCATCGCGGCCGCCGGCGAGTCCGTACGGAGCGTGCTGACGGCGGTCAGCAAGGAGGCTGAACGTCGCGTGGTGGTCGCGCACTCCGATGTCCCGTCGCAAACCGAGTCCGCCTCGGTACTGGCCTGCGCCCCCGGAGTCCTCGCGGAACTCATAGCGAACGACACGAAGAGGATAGGCTGTCTCCAGGACCTCGATGGGTGTATTCATCGTGTTACTCATGTGGACGTGAACGCCGTCTAATCCATCCTTTCCGGCGCGGCCGCCGAACCCTCCGCCCTGTGTTTCATAGAAGGCATACGGCGAATTGTCTCGCGGGTCGGTGCCGCCGAAGGTGACGTTGTTCATTGTTCCTTGGCTCCCGGCGAGGACACGCTCCGGCGTCGCTTCCGCGAGCGCGCCGAGCACGACGTCCGTGACGCGTTGGGACGTTTCGAGATTCCCGCCAACGACTGCCGCGGGGAGCACCGGGTTGACAATGGTCTCTTCTGGTGCATCGATGTCGATTGGCCGGTAACAGCCATGATTCGGCGGAATGTTCGGGTCGGTTACACACCGGACTGCATAATACGTCGCCGACGCTGTCACGGCGAAAACGGCGTTGACCGGCCCCTCGGTCTGGGCTGCTGTTCCTTCAAAGTCGATGTCGACCGAATCGCCGTCGATGGTTACCGCGGCGACGATCGGGAGGTCTTCGTTACCGCGGCCGTCGTCGTCGAGGACGTCTTCGAATCGATAGGTCCCATCAGGTAGCGAGGCGATTTCCGCTCGCATCCGGCGTTCAGAGTAGTCTTTGATCGCATCGAGTGCGGTATCGAGATAATCGGTGCCGTACTTCTCTGCGAGTTCTCGAAACCGCTTCTGGCCGGTCTGGTTCGCAGCCTCCTGAGCGCGCAGATCACCCCGGCGCTCGTCCGGTGTCCGAACGTTCGCGAGGATGAGATCCATCGCCGTCTCGTTGACCTCTCCGCCCTCGTAGAGTTTTACCGGGGGAATCCGAACGCCTTCTTGATATATCTCCGTTGAATCGGCGGCGACGCTGCCAGCGCTCGACCCGCCCACGTCCGCGTGATGGGCGCGGTTCGCGGCGTACGCCACGACGTTGCCGTCGACGAACACCGGCGTGACGAGCGTGAGGTCGGGGAGGTGGGCGCCGCCGCGGAAGGGGTCGTTCAGCAAGATGCCGTCGCCCGGATCGAGGGTTTCTGGCGGGAATCGATCGACCGCTGCCGCGACGGAAAAAGGCATCGCGCCGAGATGCACGGGCATATTCTCGGCCTGACTGATCATCTCTCCAGCCGCATCGAACAAGGCGCATGAACAGTCCCTGCGTTCTTTGATGTTCGGTGAGTATCCCGTTCGAATCAGGTTCGCGTTCATCTCCTCGGAGATCGCTGCACACGCGTTGCGGATGATTTCGAGGGTTGCCGAATCGATCTCGCCATCGGTCGACGCCGAATTAGTCTCAGTGTTTGTACTCGAGTCAGTCATCGGGAAACACCTCCACGAGCAGATTACCGTACTCGTCCACGCGGACGCGCTGGCCCGGTAATACGATGGTCGTGCTCTCAGCGCCTTCGACGACGGCTGGACCATCGAATGTCCCCTCCTGTGGTAAGCGTGCTCCGTCGTAGATGCGTGTCTCACGTGGCTCGCCATCGTAGACGACCGCCCGCGTCTCGCGCAGTGCGTCCTCGACACTGCCGGCCGACCGGTCAGTGGTGAGGGTCGGTGGATCGATGACGCCTCGCGAACGGAGTCGAATCGTCACGAGTTCGACTGACTCTTCCGGATACGCGTGGCCATAGCGTTGCTTGTGGCGCTCGTGGAATCGCTCTTCGACGACGTCAATGCTCGCCTCGTCTACGTCTCCCTCCGGGACGGGAACTGACAACTCGAACGACTGACCGACGTATCGAAGGTCGAGGACGCGCTCGAACTGCATTCGATCGTTCGAAAGCGCCGCCTCCGATAGCCTGGCTCGCCCGCTTTGCTCAAAGTCTGCGAACGTGGTCGACAATTCCGCGGGGTCGACCGCCGAGAGATGGCGCACACGCGAGGTGCTATAGTCGTATATCATGTCGCTCATCAGCAGCCCGAGTGCCGAAAGCACGCCCGCAGTTCGTGGAACAACGACTCTGGGGATTTCGAGCTCACGAGCGATTTCGCATGCATGAAGTGGCCCTGCTCCGCCGAAAGCGACGAGTCCGAACTCACGAGGGTCGTGACCACGCTCGATGCTGACGACCCGTAGTGCCCGCTGGATGTTCGCGTTCGCGACGTCGACAATCCCCTGAGCTGCTTCCTCAACGGACTGCCCGAGTGGGTTCGCGATACGCTCGGTGACAATACGACGCACGTCGTCAACGTCGACATCAAGTTCGTCCGAAAGGAACGCCTCAGGATTCAACCGACCAAGCAGAAGATGGGCGTCGGTGATAGTCGGTTTGGTACCGCCCCGGCCATAACAAATCGGTCCCGGGTCGGCACCCGCCGACTGCGGGCCGACGCGGAGGGCATCGCCCTTGTCGATCCAGGCGATAGACCCACCCCCAGATCCGATCGTGTGCACGTCGACCATCGGCACTCCGACCGGATATTCCCCGATCTCAACGTTAGTCGAAATTATTGGCGTTCCGTCTTCGACGAGCGACACGTCACAAGATGTTCCGCCCATGTCCATCGTAATCACGTCGTTGATACCACAGTTTTGTGCGATCGCGGTCGCTCCCTGAACGCCGGCGGCGGGCCCTGAGAGTAATGTTCGAACCGGCTGTTCGCGAGCGATGTCAGCGGCGATAATGCCGCCGTTCGATTGCATTATTTTGCAATCGGTATCGACACCTCGGTTCATAATTTCGGTTTCGAGGTTGCCGATGTAGCGGTCCATTACCGGTTTGAGCGCGGCATTCATCGCAGTCGCCAGCGTTCGCTCATACTCACGGATTTCTGGGAGCACATCGCTCGACAGCGAGTACGACATACCGACACCTTCGTCCGTCAGGATACTACGCACCTGTCGTTCGTGGTCGTCGTTCTCGAATGCATAGAGCAAGCTAATCGCGACGCTCTCGATTTCGCTGTCGCGCAGTCGACTGGCAACCGTTCGGACGCTCGCTTCGTCGAGTTCCCTGAGAACCGTACCGCGTTCATCGAGTCGTTCCCCCACTTCGAACCGACGGTTCCGGGGAACGATTTGGGGTGGCTTCTCGGTCTGGAAGTCGTATATGTCCGGCCGGTTCTGTCGGCCGATTTCGACGACGTCTCGAAATCCCTCGGTCGTCACGAGCGCGGTATTGGCCCAGCCCTCCTCGAGTATTGCGTTTGTCGCAACGGTCGTCCCATGACCGAGGAATCCGATCGATTCGAACGCCCATTCGTCTCGTTTGCTCGCGTCTTCGAGTCCGTCGAGGACGCCCCGTTCCGGCGCACCGGGTGTAGATGACGTCTTGCTGACTCGAACAGTGCCGTCCTGTACGGTGACGATGTCAGTGAAGGTGCCACCGATGTCCACGCCGACGCGAAGTGTGTCGTCCGTTCTGGTGGTCGTTTCGCTATGGTTCATACGTTTCTTAGTGCGGAGTTGGTTGTTCCACACGTTACTGCCTCACAGCGTAGTTTCATCGACCGAATCACACCGGTCGACCGTTCCTGCGTATATCCGGTACGATACAGTGCTCTATCCAGACAATAGTGACAGGAGTTCGTCAATCATCATCACCTGCGGTGGATTGTCTGTCACGGTCCCATGCACGCGAAATGGCGTACTCGATATAGCCTTGCGTTTCTTCGAGTGACTCGTCGGAGACGCCGCCGACGGCGTAACTGATAGCGACGAAAGCGACTGTGTTCACAAATAGACCATAGAACCCGCTCACGAACCCGGGGAACACACTCGGCAACGTGACGAAATCGAACTCAATCAGTGCCGTGACGACGATACCAAGGGAGAACCCGACGAGCGCGCCCTCTCGTGATGCGCGTGGCCAGAACAGCGCCCCCAAGAGAAGCGGGAGTTGCTGGGCAGCGCCATAGAAGCTAAGCGCTGTCAGCAGCAAGATGAACTCAAACTGTTGAATCGCAATGATGTACGAGAGAATTCCAAGGATAGGAACCGTGAACTGGGCGACGCGGGTAACAGTCTGATCGTCGACGTCTTCGCCAGCGTAGTCCTGATACCAGTCACGCGTAATAAGTGCAGACACGGCGTGTAGTTGGGAGTCGGCGGTACTCATCGCGGCTGCGACGGCTCCAGCGATGACGATGGAGGCAAACCACACCGGAGTGAACTCGTAGAGTACAGTCGGAATCGCCGAGTCCGGTTGCGCGAGGTCGGGGAACGCTTCAACAGCACCCAACCCGAGAAAGGCTACCGGAAGGTAGAACAGGATGAGATACCCGGTTCCGAAGGCAGCGACCCACTTGATTACGCGCGGCGAGCGCGCCGAGATGTACCGCAAAAAAAGATGCGGCGTCATCGACACGCCGACGCCGGTCATAATCGCGAACGAGATGTAGAACGCTGGTGTGATCGTTCCTGCAGGGCCAGGAAGTGAGACGTAGGCACTGAATGATTGTATCATTTCCGTCCAAAACGCCTGTGGACCGCGATAGGCGGTGAAGACGAAAAACCAGCCGGCGATCCATATCGCACCGAACATGAATACGCCCTGGATGGCGTCGGTCCACGCGACGGCACGGAGGCCACCGAGCCAGACATAGACGACGCCAGCAATCAGAAAGATGGCTGCTCCAACCTCGAAGCTTATTGTGCCCTGTGTCGCCGTCTCGAAGATGATGCCGCCGCCGATGAGCTGTGTTGCAATGTATGGGAAAGTGAATATGATAAGTGCGAGACTTACGAGCTTGCCAAGTAATGGCGATTCATAGAAGTCTTCGAGGAGATCTGAAGGAGTGATGTATCCATGTTTCTTCCCCAGTAGCCAGACGCGGGAACCGACGACCCAGAGGATTACGCCGGAGATAACCAGATAGAACGTCGAGGCACTAAAAATACCGATTCCGTTCGCGTAGACGAAGCCGCCGATGCCGAGGAATGCAAAGGCGGAGTGATACGATGCGGCAAACGTGAACAAGAGGACAACGATACCGAGGCCGCGACCGGCTGCCATCCAGTCGTCGACATCGAGCTTACCAACTTGCCAGCCGCGATACCCAATCGCGAGGATCATGGCGAGATAGATACCGATTGTCGCGAGCGCTACCGTAGTTTGTAATGAGACCATCAGTCTCCTCCCTTGATCGTGGCGTCCCTATTTTTTGATTCGGTCGTCATGACGTCCTCGCGGCCGCGGAGTTCGGGTGGCACCTGGTCTTCAGTGAGCGCGAACGCGTCACGCCAGGCGGCCCAGATGAGTACGAGTGTGATGAGTATCCCCCATACGACCGTCCACAAGTACAGCACGTTGATTCCCCACACCATGGTCGGGGTGTCGATTATCGTTATTATCGGTGGGTTCATCGCGATGGTGAACACGCCGAGAATAGCGACTGTGATTTTTCCAGCTCGTGACTCCGGTAGGACCATGATGTGACATATACTACCATGCAAATCAAATTTATGTAAGTGAATATTAATTATTTCAGCCACGGCACTGTCTAGCCAAAGAGCGAACAGTTCTTGGAGACGGATGCTATGGCCGTCCAAGAACCATTCACTGTCTCTTTGGACCCGAACCGCTTGAGTGCTGGGGCGACGAGAGTACCGCGAGCGCCCCTGGCCGAGAAACACGACCTCTCTGAGACGACGTTTCTCGTCGACGGGATGGGCTATTTGACCGCACTCGCGCGGTGCGAGCTGCGCGGTCACCTCGACTACGTCGATCGGAATCTAATAGAAAAGTGGTTCCAGACGTTCGCCATGCGGATCGACCGATTTCATCAGACGTGGATGGGCAGCAGAGTCAGCGCTGCGCGCTGGCTCACCGCCTTTGTCTATTACTATAATTTCCAGCGATCGAATCAAGCGCTTGAAAACCGCACGCCTGTCGAGGAGGTGCAGAATCGTTGACTAGACAGTACCTCAGCCACCAATATATCAGTGTTTCAATCAGTGACAAAAACTAAAGCGAGACTGTAGCGTGAACTGACCTCGTAGACGGAACCCGTAATCTACCAACTCACACATCTTCGTAACATGCTCCGTTGAACGGGCCTTCTCTCTTCGGATTTTATCGCTGATTTCAGGGGATTTGGACACCGTCTGGCGATATGGGCCGACTCAGTGGAGCTTCAGGTTTGTACCCGCTAGTTCATGCTTTCTGAGCGCTTCTCTATAGGAATGAGCAGAAAGAAGCACGTTGTCGAACTCTCTGACGAAGAACGCAGAACGCCCGAGTGGTTCATTTCGACTGGTAAACGCAACGCCGAAGATATCACCCGAGCACGTATCCTCTTGAAAGCTGACGAGGGGCTCACAGATGCCCAAATCTGTGAGCACCTCGGCTGTTCAATCGGGACGCCCTACAAAGCACGCAAACACTACTGTGAGCGAGGGCTCGCGGCGATTCATCGCCGCAAGCCCGACCGCGAGTACGTCCCGAAGATGGACGGGCGAGCCGAGGCCCACCTCATCAGACTTGCTTGCAGCGAACCCCCAGAAGGACACTCCCGCTGGACACTCCATCTGCTGGCCGACGAACTCGTCACCCTCGACGAGATCGACTTCGAGTCGATCTCTCACGAAACCGTCCGACAGCGGCTAAAAAAACACCCTCAAACCGCACCTCTCAGATTACTGGGCGATTCCACCTGACCAGGACGCTGACTTCGTTTACTACATGGAGGATGTTCTCGATCTCTACCACGAACCATACAACGAGAACCGCCCGGTCATTTGCTTCGATGAGTCCAGCAAAGCACTCCGTGGCCACGAACGCGACCCGCTCCCGGCAACCGGGAGCGGTCGCACGCGTCGATCACCGCTACGAACGCAATGGCAAACACCGGATCCACCTCGCCACGGAACCGTTGACTGGCTGGGTGAACGTCGAAATTACCGAGAGGAGACGTACCACCGAGTGGATCGACAGGATGGTCGAACTCGCGGATGTCCACTACCCGGATGCGAAATGCATCCGGGTGGTGGTTGATCAGCTCAATACGCACAATCCCGCTGGCTTCTATCAGTTCTTTCCGCCAGATGAAGCCCAAGCGTACCTTGATCGGTTCGAGTTTCACTACGTCCCCAAGAAGGGGAGTTGGTTGAACATGGCCGAGATTGAGCTGGGCGTCCTCAAACGCCAGTGTCTTGACCGTCGCATCTATCACGCAGCGACCCTCCGGTCGGAGGTCGCTGCGTGGCAGGAGCACCGCAACGCGGCTGACCGGCTCATCGACTGGCAGTTTACGACCGACGATGCCCGGATCAAGCTACACCGACTGTACCCAGTTGAGTTGGAGGAGAACTAACGAAACCACGGTTGAAGCTACACTGAGGAACACTGCTACAGGTATTAGATAAGAGTCATCTATGATCCGACGGAGATTGTGATAGAGGTCAATAAGGATTTAAAGAATTTCTTCGAACATGGACACAAAGCTCAAGGGCCGGTCGGATGGGATACGTCAAGCGGTATTGACCTCGTGTTTGCCGCGACCGGTACCAACAGCCGCAAAGAAAATCTCGCTATCCCGTTCATTATCGCATTCGATTTTGATGATTCAAAGCTTGATAAACCCTACATCGGCAAGCCCATTCAAAACCTCATACGCCGTCCGACATGACCACCCAAGTTCCCCCGCAATCTCGCACGTCATAGAGGGTTCAAGCGGTTCCATGACCGCAAGCACATCGCTTGGCTCACGTTTTTGGACGACCCCGTCTTCCTCTTTTCACAAAGGTATATCTCTTCGATGCCATTCATCCATTTCTATAGATTCAGTGGTTGTGACAGGATTAGTATTGTACATTAATCAACAGGAATAGCGGAAAAAGATATACGAACAAAGAAACGATACCCGGATATGGCTAACAGATTCACGGCTGATTGGCTCCACCTCACAGAGGATGAATCCATACTATGAGGGCGCAGGAGAAAGGGGTGTTCCCGGCGGAACACCCCGAACAAGATGTCTAGCTCATCTCCAACAGTGGTTTCATACGCAGGCCAAATGCTTCGCTCTCCATCCGCTACATCGACAAAAGCCGATTCTCTGCCTGTTTATTCCGCC
>NZ_JBPEHH010000104.1:0-12590 GCF_054177595.1 Haladaptatus ordinarius
AGGTTCCGAGGCGTCTCAAAACACCACTTACAGGGCTATCTAAACTTCTTGGGCTGGATCCTCAACACCGACGACTGGTTCGAGCAGATCCTAAGTACTGACTTCTACAGATGAGCGTTGGAAGAGAACTAGCGAAACCACGGTTGAAGCTACACTGAGTGCCCGTTACCCCCGAGAATCCAATGCGCATTCGAATCGAGGGGTTATCCCAGGAGGGGAACACCCAACCCATAAGCGAGCGGCTTCGGGAGCGACTCGGACTCAGTCGAAGCGAGGTGAGACATACCCTCAATCATCGGGAACTTATCAATCGAGAGCCATCAGTGGAGGGAGCCGAGGAGCTCAAACAGAACACGAGGTACTCGAGGCAGTGGTTAGCCTTTTCGAGCCGAATGAGTGTATTGCCGAGGAGGCAATCGACCACGGTGATGGGAACCCTTCCGATGTACCGGTCACTGTGTATGAACGTGCATTCCGGCAACGGACAGTTCTTGGGATGACTACGACCGACGAAAAAGGGTAGTACGAAATCAGGTACACTCACGACCTCCTCGATAACGACGCCCGACATCGCGGTTTCTCTCCAATAGAGCCAGCGAACGAATCGTCGAATCGAACATCCGATTCGACGCGAAGATTCTCACAAGAATTGACGTTTAACTCGACTCCGAGCGACCCGTCACCCACCTGAACACAGGCGAATCAAACCTTGTAGCCGAATTCAGTGACTAACCACCTGCTAACCTTTCGGACGTCGAAATCATTTTTAGATCACGATCTCGAATCGACATATTTGGAAATAGATGAAGTGATGAATAACTCGGACAATACGCCAGGACACAACCTCATATCCTATTAAAATATTGGGTCGGTTTTGTACTCTTTCTGATCATATTCTACTTCTTCACATATGATCAGGATTTCGAATACTGTCTTTCTATAGATCGGTATAGAATCTCTGGACAACCTGCCTGACAATACTACTGACATGATTATGATGTGCGCTAGCGTACCACTCGACTAGAGAGGGTCGGGATTATGGGGGAAAGTAAAATCGAGGCAACGGGGAAACGGATTCGAATAGAGGGTCTGGAAGAGGAGGCAGATAGCAGGGAGATACGCGAATTCCTCAACAACCAGTTAGGGATTGATTGGCGAAGTGCGAGACGGGCCATCGATCACCGGGATATTATCGAACGAGAACTGTCAGTCGAAGATGCCGAAGAAATGAGAAGGAATCTCGAGGATCTGGGGGTCAAAGTCGAACTTCTTGATATAAATCAATTCGGTGTCAGTGGAACCATCAAACGTGGTAGTACTCCTCTCGCCGGTGTATCGGTTATTGCGTACGATCGAGATCTTCGAGGCCGAACGGCCCTAGGCCGTACTTCGACTGACGAGGACGGCAACTACGAAATCACCTATGTAGACAGTGATTCTGACGGTCGCCCCAACCAAGAATTTGGGATAGAAGATGAGGCGGATATTCAAATCAGCGTCCATGACGTTATCGGCAATCAGATCGCTGAGTCAGAAATTGCTTTCAACGTTGGAGTAACAACAAGGATCGACGTCCGGATCGGCGAAGGCACACGCATCACACCCTCCGAATACAGGGTACTCGAATCGAACCTCGATGCCTCTCTCAATGGGGAGGCAGTCTCAGCGCTCTCAGACGAGGAGATCGCGTTCTTGCAGAAGGATCTACAGTCACTCGAGGGGGACGTAAACCTGTACGTCGAAGCGACTCGATTTGCTGAGGAGATCGGTCTGAATCAGAAGATTGGGTACGTACTCGGTCGAGGCGACCTAGAGCTAAATGGTGACTCCCTTCTGGAGACTGACAGCGAGCAGATCAGAGAAATCCTCATGGATGTTATCCGTGATTCAGACACTGGGGTGGATGATAGGGCGGTTATATTTTTGGACGAACTGGAAGGTTCAATCGACGATATTGTTACTGAAGTTGAGTATGCTCGCAAGCGACTACGGCGAGGACAACTGGAACAACGGGACGTTCTCATTGAGTTAATTGACACCGAGACTGGCGACCCGGTTCGTGATTTTACACTTGAACTCATAGACACTTCGACAGATGATGTTTCTTATGAGATTTCAGACAACAATGACGGTACATTCGTTCTTACGTACTTTCAACCTAAAGACGGTGACGACGAAGTACTACATCCAATTATTCGTATCTTGGATTTTAATGGATCTGAGACCCAAATCAAACGTCTTACTCTTGACAGCGAGACAGAAAAGCCGCTCAAAGTCGATGCGCCTATTCGCAGACCTGGAGATGTATCACTCGAAACGACGTTTGGACAACCGGACGAACTAAATCCTGAAAACGAACATTCCCCACGGGTCAGACTCTCAAAGGACGCAATAAACTTCCTCTCCAGTGATGAGATTGAAATCGAGACGCTGGCAGATATCCGCGAACGAGGGACGATTCGTGACATCGATGGCATCACGACCGTGCTCGATGCCACGTCGATTGATCGGTTAGAGGCCCACGCCGCCTTGAGTGTCCTGCCGACCGAGATCGAGACGAACGAGAGGTTAATCGATAGCAAGTATCGAGATATCTTCGCCATTGCCGAGACGGACGAAGAGGAGTTCGTCCGAACGCTCACCAGTGGGGAAGTCATCGACAAATCACGAGCAAGAAAGATTCATTGGGCAGCGTTGGCCGAGAGGAAGTACCTAAAACAGACACTCGCTCATCTACGTACGCTGCGGAAGTACGACCCCTTCCTAGAGAAAAAAGACCTTCCACCGGGCGCAAACATGCTAAACAAGTTAGCGCTTCCGCTGGAGTGCGAGTGCGAGGAATGCGATTTAGCGGTGAGCCCTCGAGCGTACCTCACATATCTGCTGGATTATGCGCTGGACACGGTGACTGCCGACCGGGACAAACTCTCCCTTGACGAAATTTCCAATCTCTTTCATCAGGAATTCAAACGCCTGTTGATGCGTTGCGAGACGGCCGAAGAACGCATTCGGCATATTCGGTTGGCCGTCGAAGTCCTGCTAGAATATATCCACGCACATGAGAGTCTTAATCTGCAATTCATGCTCGGCGACCCGGACATCGCGGAGTATCGAATGGCGGTCTACGACACACTCCTGAATCAGTTTGGAACTTCACGGGAAGAGATTCAGGAAGTGACCCAGAACGGAGACGACGATGAGCGTGAGCGGCTAGCAAATCGTATTGGTGTGGATCGAACCAACTTGCCGGGCCTTCTATTCGATCCGACAGTTTCTCCCCAAACGGACGCAGGTCTGTCCGAACTCGACCTGGAGAAGACGTTCGGGTACCAAGCGACGACGATAGCCGATGCAGACGGGGAGGTCAAACTCCGCGATCCCCTTCTCGGCCTGTCGGATATCATCGAAGAAGAAGACGATATCGAACGACCGTACATCCACACGTGGCAACAGGAGTATCTCCGACAGATCTGGCTAAGAGTCGATCACCCCGTCGACCCGTATACGCCGGTGATTACGGGACTGCACGAGACGAATAATCCTGCGCGTACCCGATATCCGATCATCGACCCTGACGTAATCGGCCCCGACGACTTCCGCACTCCGGACCCCAACGCCACTACGGAGGCGGACGAGATGGCCCATCGGGCGTTCAAACTCTGGATAAACAGAAGAGAATGGGTCGACCGTCAGCTTTCGGACCTCCGTACGAAAGGATTCGACCTCGCCCTTATCGAAATGACAGAACAGTTCGAGTATAACGGCGAACACCCAACTGGTCCTTGGGCAACACTTCTCGAGTTTGAAGAGGGCGAGACCGAGCCCCGGCTAACTGATCTCATCACCGAACTGAGCGCGCTTCACGAACAGTTGCTTACTGGAGAATATGATGACGCGACACAAGAGGAAACAGAACTCGCTGACCAGGCGAGAGAACGAATCGAGAACGAACTGCACCTCACGGCCGAGAGCTTCCTCCGACTCGTGAATCTTCACGAGAAACACCACAAACACACTACGAGTCAGCAAGGCGACCAGCTCACCGAGGAAGAACTTGAAGAAGCGATCTCCATCCTGGTTCAGGCGCAGAAGCGTATCCTTTATCTACCAATCTGGGTGAAAGAAGAGGAAGAACTTGGCGTCCAATTGGGCCCCGAAGCATTCTGGCTCTCGCTGACCCCCCCAACCGACGGCAAGTGGTCGTCCAAAATCGACGAGCAGTTCGAGGACAAGCCGTTCATCGACCCCGAGGAGACCTCGAAGGAAGACCTTCCAGACTGGGCGAGCGCCGGGACTGACGCGAGAACCCTATATCAGGAGCGAGTAGAAACGTTACGGGCACAACGGGAGACGATCGAAGAAGCGTATTGGTCGAGTACTACCGGTTTCAACGATGCCCTCGCGGCGACATACTCCGACGCTCTCCGAGCGGAAGTAACCGGGTCTCGGCCATGGCTCGAGTACTTCTCAACGCGGGCACAGGATCTATCGAATAGTGCCGATACCACCGAAATCGAAACGGAGGCAGAACAGCTTCGCCTGACGATAGAGGAGTTCGAAACACTAGCGGAAATCGGAGCGAAACTCGACCATCTGCTCGAACTCGATGCAACCATTCCGACGGAAGAGGACATTCTGGAGGCGTTAGACTTCCTTACGACTGCCTGGGAAGAAGTCACACCCGGGGCTGAGTCGAACATAGAGTCCGAGGAGAAACGGCTCCAAATCGAGGAAGTCTATCGCGAGAATGGCCTTGATGACGCACTCGACGAAATCTATCCCTCCGACCTGCGAGAGGAGATCGCCGGCACGAAAACGTGGACCGAATATCTCACTCGATGGGCGGAAGACTTGGAGGATACTGGTGATGAACTTCAGACCGAGATCATAGCTGAGGCAACGAAACTACATCTCTCGACTGACGATGAGGGGGACGAACTCATCGCCAGGTTCGAGGCGTTAACCGCGATAGCAACGAGACCCGAGAAACTAGCCGAACGCGAATCGTATCTCCCGTCGGAGGATGAGCTTACTGAGACATTCGATTTCCTCACAAGCACCTGGAAAGCTGGTGTTGTCGACGACTGGATCAGCGAAGAAGAATCAGAGGCGACCGATCCTAATACCGGTGAAGTCAGAAAGTCCGTACGGCCGTACTGGAGAGCACGAAAGGCAAAGATACAGCCATGGCTCG
The DNA here is from genome assembly GCF_054177595.1 of Haladaptatus ordinarius. Taxonomy (NCBI): domain Archaea; kingdom Methanobacteriati; phylum Methanobacteriota; class Halobacteria; order Halobacteriales; family Haladaptataceae; genus Haladaptatus; species Haladaptatus ordinarius. The sequence continues at coordinate 5,195 of NZ_JBPEHH010000104.1, forward strand.
GAAGTCAGGCAAAACACCGGCAGTGGCAACTGGCCCTTCGTCGTCGGAACCGACCGCCAGATCTCGACCCCGATATCGTCCTTCCGAGCAGTACGACACACCGCGGAGCGCCCCGGATCAACGAGTCGGAGTCAGAGAACCCTCTCTCGGAGAGGCGGAAAAATACCGGCGGTCTGTGGAACAAACGAAAGGAGCAGGTCGAAAAACTCCGGACGGAACTCGAAACCCATATCCCCGATTCCGAAACAGCGATTCCAGCGGAGGATATCGACACACTCCTCACGAACGCTATCGGCGTAACCCTTGACGACCTTCGAGCCCTCATCGAACTCGAAAGGGAGGGTTTCGAGGTAGGACCGCGACTCGAACAGCTTTTGCTCTCTCGAAGCGCGTATCTTCGTATCGTTGATGTTCTTGATCTCGTCGAAGAGCACGGTGAGATCGATCGAGCAGTGGGTGACGATCTGCTCGCGATACTGGTACAAGTTCGGAAAACGTTGCTTTTCCCCGAGTGGCGGCGCGAGGAGCGGAAAAGCCGAATCATCGTAAGTCCGGACATTTTTGAGTTGCCAGACGAAGACGACGTGGAGACAGTGAGATCGCTCCTCTCTGAGGACGATCCAACGATTACGTGGCGTCGCGATTCAGATGTCTACCGAGATTGGGTCGAATTGCTTGAATCCCGGATCGAGCAGCGGGACAGCGTGGGGGTGGCAATCGCGGAAGCAGTGGACTCGGCCGAGGAGACGGCGCTCCCACTGCTTCGCGATGCGCTCATAGAGGTCGCTGGCGACAGACGGGTGGGTGCGGAATACCGTGCCGAACGGCTGACAGACCGGCTCCTTGTCGATATGGAGACGGACAGCTGTCAGAAGACGACGCGGATCGGGCAGGCCATCAACGTCGTCCAGGGCTTCGTATTCGGGGTTCGAAGCGGGACCGGGGTAAAAGTCCCCAACACGGAGTTCAAACTGTCGGATAAGAGTTTCGACAGACGGTGGCGCTGGATTGGATCCTACGCCACCTGGAAAGCAGCGATGGCGGTATTCCTCTATCCGGAGAACATCCTCTTACCGTCCCTTCGACGAGCGGAGAAACGGACACCCCAATTCGAAAACATGACAGATGCACTCGATGAGGGAGCGACGACTACGCAAGTAGAAAAACAGGCCAAAGCGTATCACGAATACCTCAGTGATATCTACTCTCTCGATGTAAAGGCGAGTTGCTGGGCTGAGAGTGCCGTCACTACAGCTTCCGGGCAACAAAAGACCGTCAACACCCACTTCGTTTTCGCAGAAGTTGGCTCGGATCTCTACTTTGCGAAAAATTGGGAGATAAACAAAGGGTATCATGTAACTCACTGGATGCCTCTCCCTCCGATGCCACGAGACACGAAGCATGTCGACATTATTGGAGCAGACTATTGTGAGAAGAATCCCCGGGAACGATACATCTGGTTGTTCCTGCGACGCCAGAAGTACGCATCTAGTGAGAGTGAGATCGTTTACGTGGAGTATGATATAGAAGCAGACCGGTGGCTGGACGACGATGAACTCGCTCCTCAGCCGATTGAGCTTCCACACGGCTACTCAGACAACCTAGTTGTCGGAAAAAGTGGTCCGCATCCAATACTCGCCGTTGCTTATGAGCGCGAAGTTTCCCAAGGAAAGGACTTGCACTACAAACATCCAGCTTATCCGTTATACCCTGTCGAATTTGAAGTGACAGACAACCCTAGCAGTGTTATTATCGAAGACTATCATAGAAAGGTGTGTACCTACATTTACATTGTATCGTACGATCCTAAGGAAGACGAATGGGTTTCTGCTGCACTCGCGCAGAAAAAGGATTGGGAATTTGACCTCAGATTGCTCAATACTGAAGCATCTGGAGGTGGTATTTCGTGGGAAAATTTACCAGTATCAGGGAAGTCAGTCCGCGACCCATATCAAAACTATAAGGATAAATCACGTTCAGAAACGACTATTGATATTTTTTCAGAAACTCCTTTTGGAGTTCTGAGTCCAGAATTGGAAGCTTACTACAATTGGTTCCAGCTTCCGTTCTCACTTCAAGAGATTAGTTTGGAGGAACTGACGGCAGTAGACCCCCGAGACGAATCAACTCAGTGGATCTTAGTGGGAGTTCAACCTCGTGACGAGCTAGCGGATCATATTGATGAACGTCTTGTATTTGCATTGATCGACACGCGTGACGAGATCACCGACGATTCCCTCGAATCGAGAGAGTATCATTCCGTGGTCTCGGTCAAAGGAGAAGCAGCGTACGGGTTTTCCTGGCAAGGAGTTCTACATGGTACAAAAGCTTCCGCTCAGAACGCGCTCTTTGGGTACTTCTACGATGTCGACCCTAAAGTTAGAAAAATCGCCGTTGATTCTGGGAATCTCAGTGTTTCCACAGCGGACACTGAAGGGTCATTTTTCCCATCAAGTTGGACGAGTGCCCAAATAATTCCCTCTAGTGTGTCCAGCGAAAATACCCGTCTGGTATCGTATAAGTACTTCGTTGGCGACCGATACCACTACAAGACCGCGTATGCCAACACGACATCGAAACTCATACGAGCAACTTCGATTCTCCCAAAACTACCGTTGAGTTCCGCGGGCGAAGTTGTAATTCCGAAAATCGGTCCTCCAATCAAGAATCCGAAGCAGTACGCCTCCTCGGTTAAGACTCTCTACAAGGAGACCTCTGGTCCGGAGATCTTCCAAACGTACCTCAACGAAGCGTATTATTTCCTACCACTCTACGCCGGACTTCAGCTCAAGAAATCCGGACAGTACCAGGAGGCACTAGACTGGCTGCAAACCGTCTATGATTACGCGTCCAAGAAACCTATCGAAATTTGCCCCTTCTTACAGCAAGACTCCGGTACCGATAAAGAAAACACGATACAGACGCCGACGTACTGGTTGGACGACCCATTAGATGTCCATGGACTCGCCAGAGAACGCCCCGGTTCGTATATACGTTACACGGTATTCGAGGTTGTTCGCTGTCTTCTCGACTTCGCTGACTCGGAGTTTACGAAGGACAACGTCGAATCCGTTTCAAAAGCTCGCCAACTCTACGAAACGGCGCTGGATATACTCGAACGTGAGAACCTAGTCGAGCCAATCGGCCCTTGTAGCGAACTCAAGATAACGGTTGAGCAACGACGTCGGACCGTCATCGCCCTGATGGAGGGCGACGGCAGAAATATATCCAATATAAGCGTTAAGCTCGGCGGGGAATCCAGAGACTTCCGTCTGGACGGATTGTCCTACGTGGAGGCAGCTTCGAGGATCGATGAACTCGGCAAAGAGCTAGAACGGATTACGGTGGCCCGATCCAGGGAACGGGCCTCCAGTTCAGTGCAAGGACACGACTCCTCAAGCACGGAAGAAGACGAACAAATACTTGATCGGGAAACAGCGATTCTCGCGACAGCCCAGAAACTCCCCAATCCTACGCATAACGACCCCTCACCGAGACTCACCGAGACTCACCTAAACGATGCGTTAACGCTGGCGAAATCCGCTCGAACCACTGCTACTGATCCCTTCGACTTCGAGGCAGAACGTGCCGACCGTACCCGGCGACTCTCAGAGTTGTACTCTCCTCTACTGACCATACCTAGTATCGCGCGCGGTGCAAACCGTGTCAGTGCCGGATATGTTTGGTCACCACCTACCAATGACCGAGCCTCCGGGAGCGGAGCATCGTTTGCGCCTATAGATATCGATGTCACGATCGACGGGCCTCCGATGGACCTCACAACGTACGTCGAGCGGTTCTGCATCCCCAACAATCCGATTCCGATGGCCCTCCAGTTCCGGGCGGAGGTGAACCTTCTCAAGATCCGTACTTGTCGGAACATCGCGGGTATGGAGCGACAACTCGAACCCTATGCCGCGCCGACAGACCTCGAGAGTGCCCTCCCGAGCATCAGCCCAAGTGGGCAATTGACTCTCCCCGGGACGGTCGATATCCAGCCGACGCAGTACCGCTACAGAACACTCATTGATCGGACAAAAGAACTCCTCAATCTCGCTCGGCAGATCGAGGCCGATCTCCTTCGTGCGCTCGAGCGTGCAGATGACGAAGCTTATCGGCTGTTGGAGGCTCAGCACGGGCTGGAAAGTAGCAAGGCGGGCGTGAAACTTCAAAACCTTCGCGTGAATGAGGCCGAAGACGGTATCGACCTTGCAGAGCTCCAGAAAGAGGGCTCGGAACTTCGAGCAGAGACGTATCAGGCTCTCATTGACGAAGGGCTAAACGAGCACGAAAAGTACATGATACCAGCCTATTACGGTGTAGCAGCGGCTCGAACCACTGCTGCTGCTCTAAGGGCTCACATCGAGGTTCTAAATGCAGGAATAAACGTTGGGGCCACAAATTGGCTGGAAAAAGGTGTTGCTGCTTCACAGTTCGCGGTTCTTGCGGCGCTTGCTCCTGTCGAAGCAGTCGCCGTCGCCACCGCGGCGGGTCTCGAAGCCGAAATCGGAGTTCGGGGGGTACTAGCCGCCAAAGCCCGCCGTGAACAGGAGTGGCGAACGCAGAAGACGTTCGCCGAGCACGACGCCAAGATCGGCGACCAACAGATCACGCTCGCAGAAGACCGCCTCAAAATCACCGAACAGGAGCGGAACATTGCCGAACTCCAGAGAGAACACGCCGAGGAGATCATCAACTTCCTCGAAGACAAGGAGACGGGCGAGGAACTCTACCGCTGGATGGTCGGCATACTCGAAGATGTGTACCGCTACTTCCTCCAGCAGGCGAACGCAGTGGCGAGACTCGCAGAGAACCAATTAGCCTTCGAGCGCCAAGAGCCCCCAGCAGGGTTCATCCAGACAGACTACTGGGAGCCGCCGAGTGAGGATATGTCCGCCGGTGTCGGTGGCGTCGCCGGCGAGGAAGAGTATGACCGTCGTGGGCTCACTGGCTCCGCGCGACTTCTCCAGGATGTCTACAAGCTTGATCAGTACGCGTTCAAGACCGCAGAACGGAAGCTCAATGCCCAGAAGACGATTTCGCTCGCACAATTGTTCCCCGTCGAATTCCAGCAGTTCCGCGAGACGGGCGTCCTCACTTTCCCGACGCCGATGGAGCTGTTCGATCGTGATCACCCGGGCCACTATCTCCGCCTCATCAAGCGCGTCGGCGCCTCGGTCGTAGCGCTGACTCCGCCGGAAGGCATCAACGCCTCCCTCACGGCGAGCGGCATTTCGCGGGTCGTCACTGGCGGCGATATCTTCCAGAGACGGCAGATTACCCGACTCCCAGAGACTATCGCGCTCAGCGCACCGTTCGCCGATAGCGGGATCTACGAACTCCAGCCGGAATCGGAGGGGATGCTTATGCCGTTCGAGAACATGGGCGTCGATACGACGTGGGAATTCCGGATGCCGAAGGCGGCGAATCAGTTCGACTATAACACGATCACCGACGTGCTCGTCACGATCAATTACACGGCGCTCAATAGTTATGATTACCGTCAGAAGGTCGTCCAAGAACTCGATCCCAAGATTGAGGCTGACCGTGCGTACAGCTTCCGCACTGAGTTCGCTGATCAGTGGTATGATCTGAACAATCCCGAACAGAGTGCGGAGCCGATGACTGTGCGGTTTACCACTTCACGCGAGGAATTCCCGCCGAACCTCGATGATGTCGACGTTGAGCACGTTCTTATGTATTTCATCGGTCCAGACGACGAATCTCTTGCGACGACGGAGGTCACGCTTACCTTCGACGACGGCAGTGGTTTCGGCCCACTGGGCGGTACCGCAAGTATCGTTGAAAATAAGGTGAGCACGCGTAAGCCGAGCGCACTGAACCTGTCTGCGATCACAAGTACGGCGAACGGCGTCGATGGAGAATGGACGCTTACACTCCCGAACACATCGATCGTCAGGGATCTATTTGAGCAGGACATCATTGAGGACATCTTGTTCGTGCTCACCTATTCCGGCCGTACTTCCGAATGGCCAGAGTAGCCGGTCGAGATCTTCAATTTTTACTCCTCTTTCACTTACATTCTCAGGCTCCTGTTGAGTGGATCATAAACTCACTCGGATCAACCATTCGGTTGAATACACGGTTCCTCGTTATCCATTCTAATCGCGGTCAAACAGAGTCCGTAGTCGGTTCTCCCTCGCCTTCGAGATTGTTCCGAGACCCGTCTTGGCCATTATTTTGTTTGGATTCTCGCCACTCGTACCAGAGGACGAGGAGGGTGAGACTGATCAAGGCGCCTATCCTCTGCTCGTTGACAATGCTCCCGACGAGACTGAAAATCAAGAAGAATTTCACTACCCCACTAGTCGAAATATTCATACAGTTAACTCCAACTCATCCTCAAAATGTTTATTGTCATGTGAATTACTTGAGACTGATTTCGTCATGACTCGAGAGGAATTGCTCAATGTCCGATTCACGCCACCCAAGCGGCGATACTACACTCGCTGCTGCCCGAACTAACAACTCCCGATAAAACCCGACATCATACTCGTTCAACTCCTCACCCGCCAATAGCACCCGCTCCTGCGACTGCTTTGCATCATCGACCACCACGTACGACACACTCTGACCAGGGGCACCAACCCCAAATCAGCCGCTCGCTCCAACGCCGCCACACTCCGCGTTGACTGCGTGTAGTCCTCCCGCTTCTTCGAGACACGATTCGTGATCACCAACTCATTCGGATCGACCGCTCCACGCTCAAGCCGATCCACCCACGACCGCAGTTCCTCACAAACCATTTCCGGATCACGATACTCATCCACCGCTCGAATCATCTCCTTCTGCGCCGCATCGATATACGACGGCGTACTACGCTGGCGACACTCGATGCCCCGATACTTGTACTCATCTTCGCCAGCGACCTTCCCGAAGTACTTCGTCAAGGCACCCGCATCCGAATCACGCAACGGAATGAACGCAATCCAGTCATAGTGGGCTTCATGCTCAAGTCGAATTGCCACCTGCTCAGAAATCTCAGCCACAAGCTCGGACAGCGACGTCTGTTCCTCTCCCTCAATCGGCGTCACCCACACGCTATCGACGATGCCATGCACAATCCGCCACCCATGCTCCTCGAGCACTGTCTTTGTCTCCAATAGAATCTCCCGTGCAAACGCGTTGATCGCCTCGTGGCACTCGATCCGCCCGAACTTCGCATTCGAAAAACCCTGATAGCCGAAACAGGAGACCAAAATCCACTTGATCGCACTCGATTGACCTTCCAACTCCTCGCGACGCTCCTTGTCCTCAGTGGAGCTTCAGGTTTGTACCCGCTAGTTCATGCTTTCTGAGCGCTTCTCTATAGGAATGAGCAGAAAGAAGCACGTTGTCGAACTCTCTGACGAAGAACGCAGAACGCTCGAGTGGT